>JBEKQB010000009.1:0-11331 GCA_049520155.1 Candidatus Levyibacteriota bacterium | reverse complement strand
GATTAATGAAGCAAATTTGGGTGGCAATAAAGTAAATTATTATATCGCCAGAAGCGCTTCGCAGGTAGTAAATATTCAGAGCGACAATGCTGTTAACGAGACATTAACGGTTGCTTTTAAAAATTCGGCTCCGCAAGGCTTAGGCGCGCAAGGAATATATAAAAATTATTTGCGGTTTATTTTACCGCTTAACGCAACTATCTCGAGTATCCAGATTGACAATCAGGAGCAAAAAATTACCCCGGCGATTACTGACCCGACAATCTACGAAGCGAAAAATTTTGTTCCGCCGGCAGGACTTGAAGTGCAAAAAGAAGATGAAAGCGGCAAGACAATTTATGGATTTTTGGCAACTGTGGAGCCGCAAGCCTTACAGACAATCAAAATTGAATACACATTGGCGCAAAAAATAAATATTTCCCAGCCGCAGCTTTCTTATCAACTTAAAGTTTTCAAACAGCCAGGCATAGATTTTATGCCCTATAATTTGTCTCTAAATTTTCCGGTTAATCTAAAGGTGGTCAGTGCTGATTCGGACATCAAGTCAAGCGGACAAACTGCAATCCTATCAACCCAAATAGTCCAGGACAGGGAAGTATCAATTAACCTGGCTGCAAAATAATTTCTAATTATCCTCAGTTGTTATATAATAAAGTCACCGAATTTATGGATAAAATTTATAACAACAGGCAGGTCGAAGAGAGAATTTACCAACAGTGGGAAGAAAAAGGCTATTTTAAGCCTCAAGCAAGATTTAATAGTAAGCAAAAATATTCAATTATTTTACCCTTGCCGAATGCCAATGCTCCGCTACATTTTGGTCACGCCATGTTTGTCATCGAAGATATTTTAACCCGCTTTCACCGCATGCTGGGCGAAAAAACCTTATGGCTTCCAGGAGCAGATCACGCAGGATTTGAAACGCAATTTGTTTACGAGAAAAAGCTTCAATTAGAGGGAAAATCAAGATTTGATTTTGATAGAAATGCTTTATACAAAAATATTTGGGATTTTGTGCAGAGCAATCGACCGGTTATGGAAAACCAATTAAGAAGACTGGGTTTTTCTCTAGATTGGGAGAAGAGCAAATTTCCACTTGACTCGGATATTATCAAAATTGTCTACGAAACTTTCCAGAATCTTTTTAACGACGGTTTAGTTTATCGGGCTAAAAGGCTGGTTAACTATTGCACTTTTGACGGTACTTCCTTTTCCGATTTGGAAGTAATTTACGAAGAAAGACAGAACCCGCTTTATTACATTAGATATGGCCCGTTGGTTTTAGCCACAACCAGACCTGAGACCAAGTTCGGTGATACGGCGGTGGCGGTTCATCCCGACGACAAACGTTATCAAAAATATATCGGGCAAGAGTTAGAAATTGAAACCGGCTTAGATAAAGCAAAGATTAAAGTCGTGGCCGATAAAATGGTTGATCCTAGTTTCGGAACGGGTGTCGTAAAAATTACCCCGGCACATGATTTCGACGATTTTGAAGTCGCGCAAAGACACAATTTACCGATGGTTCAGGTAATTAATTTTGACGGGAAAATGAATGAAAAAGCGGGTAAATTTGCTGGCATGTATGTTAGGCAAGCTAGAAAAGCAGTGGTAGAAGCAATGCAAGCAAAAGGGTTAATTGAAAAGATTGATGAAAAGTATGTTCACAGAATCGGCCTCTGTTATAAGTGCAAAAATCCGATTGAACCGCTTCCTCTGGAGCAATGGTTTATAAAAATGGAGCCGTTGGCCCAAAAGGCAATTGAGGCGGTTAAGAAAAAGGCAATCAAAATTTATCCTCAGAATTTTGAAAAAATTTATTACCAATTTTTAGAAAATATTAAAGATTGGAATATTTCCCGTCAAATTGTTTGGGGGATACAAATTCCGGCGTGGTTTAGAGAATGGAAGCCAGCTCACTCTATTTATAAAATGGGTTTTCATGAGAGAACGGTTGAGCAAGTTTTAAGCGGGAAGACGAAAACTTATCGACTAAGAAACCATGGCGTAAAAGTAGGAGATAAGATTGCGTTTGAAAATAGCCAAAAAGAGGAGGTCTTCGGATATGGGACAATTCAAAACATCGAAGTTAAAAAAATAAAAGAAATCGACCTTCAGGATGCAAAACATGGAGCAAAATATAAAAAAGTAGAAGAATTAATTGAAGCGCTTAAGTTTCATCATCCCGATCACGAAGTAACCGAAGATACGGACATGTGGATTTATACTTATTCTTTCGGGGTATTAAAAGATGGGGAAGTAAAAGAACTATGCGCTAGAGAAGAAAAGCCGGCAGGGGAAGGCTGGAAGCAGGATCAGGATGTGTTTGATACTTGGTTTTCCTCCGGACAATGGCCTTACGCCACTTTAAAAACTACTAGCGACTTGGAATTTTATCCGACAACCGTCATGGAAACCGGTTACGACATCTTGCGCTGGTGGGTAGCCAGAATGGTGATGCTCGGAATTTATATCCAGCAAAAACTAGGAGTGGAAGAACTAAGTAAGCAAATTCCTTTTCAAAATATTGTGTTGCACGGTCTAGTCAATGATCCCTTGGGAAAGAAAATGAGTAAGAGTAAAAATAATGTAATTAATCCGTTGGAAATTGTCGACCAGTACGGTGCAGATGCGATCCGTTTTGCCTTAGTTTACGGAACCGCGCTTGGTAATGACCAAGTGCTTTCCTATCCAAAGCTGGAAGCCGCCAGAAAGTTTACCAATAAGCTCTGGAATATAGCCAGGTTTATTGAAATAAGTAAAATTTCGGTAAAGGATAGTGGACAGAGACATGAAAATGATGAACAATGGGCCAAAAAAGTTTCAGAGCTCGTCAGTGAAGTAACAAAATATCTCGATGTTTACCAATTTAATTATGCCGCCGAAAGGTTATACGAGTTTATCTGGCACGAATTTGCCGATAAATACATTGAGGATGTTAAAACCAGGATAACAGGGAATTCGTTCAAAGCCTTGAAGGAGTTATTTGAAGTTCAATTAAAACTCTTGCATCCGTTTATGCCGTTTATTACTGAGGAAATTTACAACAGGCTTTACGGCGGGGAAGGGAATTTGATAATTAGCCAGTGGCCCTCTTCCGCGTAAAGCTTCAGAAGGGCAAGCCGTCAAAATGAAGTTCAAAAATATCAAACAAGTTAAGCGAAAAAAAGCCCCACCGACTCATAAACCTCAAAAAAAGGAAGTGGGGGAGGCGGGAAAAGTCTGGCAATTCCCGAACATTTACCGAAGAATTACCGAAAAATTATCATTTAGGCTGTCTTGGCAACCTAAATTAAGCAGAATAACATATTTAGTCTTAGCCTCAGTTTCAATTCTAATTTCGCTCGCTTTGGTCGCCGGAATTACGGTTTTTGCCGTTAAAACTTATCAAAATTTTAATCAAGTAGTGCAAATTAATAAGCAAAGGCAGGTTTTGCAAGGAAAGGCCAATTTCTGGCAGTCAATTAGCGATAAATACGATGGTTATAAAGATGCGTATTTTCAAAAAGCGCTATTAGAGTATAGATTGGGACAAATCGATAACGCCAAAGCGGATAACCTAAAAGCATTACTGTTGGATCCAAATTTTACGGATGCGAAAAAGCTAGAGACGGTTCTAAACAACAAATAATTTACTGCGCGACGGGTTCTTGAGGCTTTTCTTCTTTTACTTCGGCCGATTTTTCTCCGCCTTCAGTTGGTGCTTCGCCTTCGACCGGTACTGTACCTTCAGCTCCCACTTCTGTCCCTGCCTCGACTGCTCCTTCAGGCGCAGCTTCGGCGGCGGCCTCAGCGGCGGCGGCGGCTTCAGCGGCAGCTTGTTCCTGAGCTTCTTTAGTAATTAGCTCACCAATCTTGGCGACGACTTGTTCGGCTTCAGTTAAAACCGTTACACCTTCAGGGATTTTTAGATCGGCCACGGTAATCTGGTCGTCGATATTAGCCAGATGCTCGACGTTAACTTCAATTTTTTCTGGTAGCTCGGCCGGTAAGGCTTCGACTTCGATTTCGGAAATAATATTCATTAAAATTCCGACTTTGTCCACAACCGCTTTTGGCTCGCCGACAACTTCCAAAGGCACCATCGTTTTGACTTTTTCTTTAAGATTAACTTGGAAGAAGTCCGCATGTAAAATTTTGCCACGGAAATTCTTTTGCATGTTGTGGATTAAAACCGGAGTGACTTTACCGTTAAGCTCAATATCGACCAAACCTGTTTCGCCGGCTTCTTTATAAACTGCCAAAAAATCTTTTTCTGGAACCTGGACTGCGGTGGATTTTAAATCTTTGCCGTAAATATTGCAGGGTAAAATGCCTTCTCTTCTTAGTCTTTTGACTTGTTTACCTAAAACTTTTCGCTTTTCGACTTTTAGATTGTATCGCTTCACAAGAACCTATTTTACAGGAAAGTGAGCCAGAAGACAAGTAAAGAGCTACCCTTTGGGGAGTTTAAAACCGACGTAGGCAAAAATCACCGTCGCAACAAAAGCGATGCCCATCACCTTAACAATGTCGGTTTTGGCGTAGATGATAACAAAAGCGGTCGCCAGCCACTGTAAGACGATTACTATCGCGACCCAAGGATATTTACTGTAAAAATTTAAAAAATTATCCATACGCTAGCTATCAATTGCATTATATTCCTTAAGTTTTTCTTTAACAAGTTGGTACAGACTGGGATCCCTTTCAGCCAGATAAGAAAGCCAACTGTTTAATTTTTCCAAAGCACTCTCCCGATTGATTCTCTTAAAGTCAAAAGAATAATCACCTTCCTTTAAAATTGTCTCAACAGGATGGGTTTCAAGAAAATACTTTATTTCACCATTTAATTTATAATCTTTATTCAACTCTCTCGAGAGGAACCCGACAATGCTTAACATTCTAATAAACACAGCCGAGTTTTCAGGTAATTTAATTCTGTATTCTTGAGCAGCTTTTAGTACTTGCAGGAAAAGTATTGCGTAGTCAGTTCTCATAGCGTTAATTTTGGGAATTTCGGTAGTAATTAACTTAAAAACCGCTTCCGCAAAGTGTTCCGAAAGCAAATTCATAATTTCCTCAAGCCGCTCTTGAGAAAAACTAGCAGGTAAAGAACTGCCAATGATGCTCTTTAATTCCCCTGCAGTAAAGCCGGCCAAATAATAAATCGGCTCTCTGAAATCTTTTAGGTTCAAGCCTTGAAGGTCGGTTTTTAGCTCACTCTCAACAAACTTTACGAAAGAAGCCTTGTTTGTTTTCAGAGATTCGCCGATAATGCCAAAATCCAAAAGAGCTATTTTGCCGCGTTTGAGAACAAGGATGTTCCCAGGATGCGGATCGGCATGGAAAATAGGGTCCATAAAGTACTCTCTTAAGAGTTCCTGAGTGTAGATACTTGGAACATTTTTGATATCAATGCCCATATTTTCCAATCTTTCGGTTGTCAATCTGCCGTCTTTTAGTCCGCGCAAAATCCGGCTCAAGGGGATGCCTTCAATGTAATCCTCAACCAGAATCCTCCTGGTCGAAATTTGTGGATAAACTCTGGGTACTTCGATCGCCGGATTAACGGCAATATTGCGGTACATTTTTTCCAGATTAGCTGCTTCGATTTGGTAATCTAATTCGTCTCTAGTCCACCTTTTAAATTCCTTGGCAAATTCTCTCCAGGTTAAGGCTTCAATTTTAAAAAAGAGGTCAGCGATAAAAGCGAAAAGGTCAATAATCAGAAAATCGATGGCCACTTTAGTTTCAATACCTGGCCTTAAGACTTTAACCGCCACAATGTGGTCGTTTTCCAGTTTTGCTCCGTGCACCTGACCAAAGGAAGCAGAAGCAAACGGCTCTTTCTGAAAATCCTTAAATATCTTATCCGGTGTGGCTCCCATTTCTTCCAAAAAAATAGCTTCAACCTCTTTGTATGCGAAAGGCTTTATATTATCAAACAAATCAAGCATTTCCAGAGAATATTCTTTTGGCAAAACATCCACTCGCATAGCTAACAGTTGGCCGAACTTAACAAAAGCGCCACCCATTTCCTCAAAAAAACTCTTGAGTATTTTTTGTTTGGGCTTTTTGTATAAATTAAGTTTTAGTAGAAGGTAGATAAAGGAATACTTTATAAGCAGAAGAATAATGCCAAGAAATCTGAGCATAAGCTTAGTTACGGGCAAAGCCTAAGAAAAACAGAATGAGAACAGTTACCGAAGCATAGGCGTAAAGCGTGGTGGCATCAACAATTTTAAAACCCGTAACCAGTAGAGTTGCTACCCAGACGCCTAAGATTGATAAGCAAACCCAAGGATAGCGCATATGGGCATAGTATAGCAAACATAATCTTAAAAGCAAGATTGAATGATATAATTGAATAGCGAATGAGAATACTGGGAATTGATCCAGGGATTGGCAGATGTGGCTGGGGAGTCATTGAAGCGGAAAATGCAAAGCTCAAAATGCAGAATTGCGGCTGTATTGAAACCAGCTCTAAGCAAACCGTTGAAAAAAGACTAGAAGAAATCCACGCTGCAATTTCAAAGCTCATTAAAACTTATTCGCCCGACGCTTTAGCCATTGAAGAATTGTTTTTTAACACCAACGCCAAGACCGCTTTTGTGGTCGGGCAAGCCAGAGGCGTCATCTTGCTGGCGGCGGCAGAGCGGAAGCTGGAAATCGCTATTTATACTCCGCTACAGGTAAAGTTGGCATTAACTGGCTACGGCCGAGCCGAAAAACCACAAGTCGGACAAATGGTCAAAACTTTACTTGGTCTTAAAGCAGTGCCAAAACCAGACGATACCGCCGACGGTTTGGCGATCGCAATCACTCATGCCTTTTCGGCCAAAACGGCAAAGCTGACAAAATAGTTGTGTTATAATCAAACCACTTATGATCGGACTCCTCAAGGGAAAAGTTGAACTGCTCAAACGGCCCTTCGTCATCATTGACGTCAATGGTGTCGGCTATAAAGTATTGGTCCCCGAAACTATCTATACAAAATTATCTTTACAAGAAAAGGTGAAAATTTTTACCTATACCTATGTCCGCGAAGACGCGCTGGATTTATTCGGTTTTTTAGAAGCAGAAGATCTAGATTTATTTGAAAATTTACTGACGGTTTCCGGTATTGGCCCAAAAACGGCTTTAAATATTTTTTCTTTCGGTGAACGGAAAGATATTATTGAAGCAATTATTAAAGGCGATGTAGCATTTTTTACTTCGGTGCCACGTTTAGGCACTAAAAACGCCCAGAAGATTATCATTGAGTTAAAAAATAAAATGGGTTCAAGCGCGGACTTGGATTTATCTGGTAAAGATTTACTGGAAAACGCCGAAGTGGTGCAAGCACTTAAAAACTTCGGTTTTTCGGCTTCCGAGGCGCAAAAAGCCGTCCGAGAAATTAAGCAAGCAGGATTGACTACCGAAGAAAAAATCAGGCTAGCGCTCAAAAATTTAGGCAAATAAGATGGTAAAAGATAAAAATAAAATTGACATACAAGAGACACCGGAAGAAGAAATGCTTTTTACCTCGCTTCGAGCATCGTCTTGGGAAGAGTTTTATGGCCAGAAAAAAATTAAAGAATCTTTGCGGATCGGCATTACCGCCGCCAAAAAACGTAAAGAAGCGATTGAACACATTCTTTTGTATGGGCCACCGGGACTGGGCAAAACTACATTGGCGCACATTATTGCCAAAGAAATGGATGTGAATATTCGTGTGACTTCCGGCCCGGCAATTGAAAGAGCCGGTGATTTGGCTTCAATACTTACCAATTTGGAAAAAGGAGACGTGCTGTTTATTGACGAAATTCACCGCCTGAATAAAGTAGTTGAGGAAACGCTGTATCCGGCGATGGAAGATTATGCCTTAGACATTATTATTGGCAAAGGCCCTTCTGCCAGAACCGTCAGACTGGATTTACCGCCGTTTACCATTATTGGCGCGACCACCCGGATCGGTTTGCTATCAGCGCCGCTTCGGGATAGATTTGGCGTCGTGCATAGACTCAGCTTTTACGAACCGAAAGACTTAGAAGAAATAATCACTAAAGGAGCGGATAAATTAAAAGTGCCGGTCGATAAAGAGTCGATTTTAGAAATTGCCAAAAGAGCTAGGGGAACACCCAGGATTGCCCTCAAGCTTTTAAAGCGGGCCAGGGATTTTGTGCAGGTGAAAGGGGAGGGAAAACTAACAAAGGATTTTATCAGGGGGGCTCTGGATATGATGGAGGTTGATGAGGTCGGACTTGATTCATCGGACATCCGCTATCTAAAATCAATTATCCAAAAGCACGGCGGCGGACCGGTGGGGATTGAAACCATTGCCTCAACCATTAGCGAGGACATCGGAACAATTGAGGAAGTCATCGAGCCGTATCTGCTGCAAATCGGGTTTATCAAAAAAACCGCCCGGGGGCGAGTGGCCACGCCGGCAACTTACAGCCATTTGAAAATCGCACTCTCCAGACAAACCAAGCAGGGAAAACTCCTCTAAAATTGACTACAGGTCGCCTACTTGCTATACTCCTTCGGCTATGCCAGCCTTGAGTGAACTATTAATAAAAAAAGTTGCAGAAAAAATTTTCCCGCAAGGGAAACCGTATGTGAAACATGAAGATAACGGAGACGTTAGTGCTGGGAGAATATTTCCCAACGGAGAAGAAGATACAAAAAGATATTTTCATCCCAATGATGCATCGATAGAGCTAACGCAAAGGCGAAAACTAATCGCAAATTGCCAATTATCTCTACATTTGGGCGTTAAAACTGCTGTGGCGTTAACCGGATTAGGCGCGTTAAAAGGGGTAAGGGATAGATCAGCGAGAGAATTAGTGGTGATAAGCGTAAGCGGAGCAGTAGTAGCAACCGGAGCAAGAGTAGTGGAGGAAATATGTTCTCAAACAGTGAAAAATATAGACGGCAGACTACGGCAGCTTTAAACAATCTAGCTCACAATCTAGCTCAACTCATTCATTATTAAGACTTTGGAAGACGTAACTAGTTGTTTGAATTTTTCTTCCAAGTCCTGGTAATTAGAATTTAGTCTACGGTAATGCATTGGAACAGTTATTTTGGCGGCGATGGCATTGGCAGCGTTAACTGCTTCTTCAACGTCCATCGTAAACCTTCCGCCGATTGGCAACATCGCCACATCCAAATTCAATTCTTTCAAATGCTTCATTTCCTCGATAAAATCCGTGTCGCCGGCGTGATAGATCTTTTTTCCATTTAACTCAAAAATATAACCGACCCAATTGTTGGCTTTAGGGTGAAAGTTCAATTTTTCCGGATGGCTGTTATATGCAGGAATAGTTTGGAATTTAAATCCCTTTATTTCATAACTCTGATTCGGTTCAACTTTTTGTTTCAAATTATCGCTCCTGTCAATTTGCCCCAAAATATCCGGTGGCGCGATAATCACCGTTTCATCTTTTAAAATTTTCAGCAGGTCGTTGGGAGAAAAATGGTCGGGATGGGCGTGGGTAATAAACACCAAGTCCGCCTTCTCTAGTTCAGCTGGTTTCAGATCGAACGGGTCAACATAATAAATCCGCTGGCCGTTTTGGTCGACAAATGAAAAGCTGGCATGTCCAAACCATTTGATATCGTTTAAATTTTCCATAATGTAATTATAACTCTTAAGCGCAACTTCTCAGTAAGCTGTCTAATGTCTACCTCTAGGCGGACGATTAATGTATTTTGGAGGCTTACGAAAAACTCGTTTTCTTCGAGCGGGAGATTCAGCTCCAAAACCCTGAGGCGGAGGCTCATCTAATCCGTGCCTAATGTCGCAAACCCCTCTGTTATCGACAAACATAAGTTCTCCTTTAGAGGCAGTAGTAAATAATCCTTCTATTAGCGCTTGCACTTCTTCTCCTCCTGGAATTAATCTTCCTAATCTATCGGTTTGGGGAGGAGCTGGGCGGTACAATCTTCTAAAGTCAAAGTGTCTTCTTTCAGGATCTGCCACAATTCTACTGTAACAAAAATAAACGCCTCGTCAATAGGCAGTTTCGATTTTGGGGCGGTACTGCAGAGCTTCGGCAAAAAAACATTTGATTTTGATATAATTTTATTTAGCGACCTTATGTGATGGGCAAAATCCGTAGGGTCTCTATTTTTTGACTTCAAAGAATGAATTTTTCGATGACGTCAACAATCCCGTCTTTTTCAACGGGTGGAGCAACATAATCGGCAATCGCTTTTAACTCGGGGCTGGCATTTCCCATCGCCACCTTAAATCCGCAAGCTTTAAAAAGAGGTATATCATTCATTCCGTCCCCAATTGCAATGATATCTTTCTTCTTCAACCCTAAACTTCTTATTAGCTGATGAATACCATGTGTTTTGGAAGCGTTTTTGTGCGTTATCGTTAAGTCTGTTAGTCCTTTTTTCCAGGACGGGATCCTGTGGGCACAGATGTCCTTAATTTTAGCTAAAGCCTTTTCCAGCTCATGCAGTTCTTCTATTTCTATTCCATGCACCCAAAATTGCAATACCCTGTCATCGTTTGCATCCACCAGAAGTATATTTTCCTTTTTTAGTTCATTGGGAATAAATACAGGCGCGGTGGATTTCTTCAAGATATTACTGACCTGTTTCACACAGGACTTACTAATTGGTTTTTCCCAGACGACACTCTTCTTAAGCGAATCATAAATTTGCGAGCCGCCGTATAAGATACAAAGTCCAGAGAGCTCCAGCACTTCTATTACTCGTTGAGCAGCGAATAGTGGTCTGGAGGTGGCGACTCCTACGTGAATAAACTTATTGGCTTTTTTGATTGCCTTGATGACTTTTTTAGAGGGCAGTGCATCTCTTTTGTTTAGAATAAGCGTCCCGTCGATGTCGCAGATGATGGCCTTAAATTTTCTTTTGCTGCTCATCACACAGTAATTATCTCATATCGGCTTTGACCAGTGGAAATATATCTTACTTTGACGTTGATTTCTTTTTCTAATTCTTTAACGTAAGCTTTGGCCTCTTTTGGAAGTTCAGCATATTTTTTGACTCCCTTGGTGCTTTTTTGCCAGCCCGGCATTATCTTATAAACCGGTTTTACTTTGGCTAACCATTCTGCCGTTCCGTCGTTATATTTTACTTTCTTGCCGTTTAAAGTGTAATGGGTACAGATTTTCAGCGTTTTAAATTCATCTAAAACATCCAATTTGGTAATGGCAAGTTCGGTAAAGCCGTTGATTTTGGCGGCAAATTTAATTAGTTCCGCGTCAAACCAACCGCATCTTCGGCGTCGTCCGGTGGTAGTGCCGAATTCGTTGCCTCTTTCGGTTAACATGTCGCCGTCTTTGTCAAATAGCTCGGTCGGAAATGGTCCGGCACCAACCCTGGTGGTAT
>JBEKQB010000008.1:0-11513 GCA_049520155.1 Candidatus Levyibacteriota bacterium | reverse complement strand
AATTAATTTTTTTCTTCGCTAATTGGTTTTCAAGAATAATCAGCTTGGAAGTTTTGCCTTTTGCTAAAGGGCTTATCACGGTAATTCTGGCAAAATTAAAATATAAAAATTCCAATCCGATTACCATTATTAATAGGATGGAAAGAACAACAAAAACTAATCTTATTTTAACCCTCAGTTTTTCTTTTTTAAGCAGCCTTCTTTGTCGAAACATTTTTTACGACTTTAACTATATTTCCGGCTGCATCCGTAACCAAAATATTTTCCTTCAGCTGGTACTTAGGTAAATTTTTAAGCATCGCTAAAATTTTTGTCACAAAAATTTCCGGTGTTAATTCATTTTGTAAACCAATTTCTCCAAGTCCCAACCGTTTCAGAAACAGAGCGTTTTTCAACTGTTCGTTTCTTTGAGAAAAAGGTAGAGGAATCAAAAAGGCGGGGGTTTTAAAATAAATTAGCTCCGTTACAGTATTTATTCCCGACCTACCAACTACCAAATTAGCCCTGCTTAAGTTATCCGCTACCTCCTCCTGAGAAAAGAATTTTTGCGGATGATAATTTTTAACAAGCGCTGCGTCAAGCTTACCTACTGCTGTTTGCAACTTTTCAAAATCGGCATAAGACCTCGCGTCTCCTGCTTGATGAACGACGGTAAATTTTGCCAAAAGCTTTTCCATGGATTTTTCCACAAGAAAGTTAATTGCGTGCGAACCGCTACTTCCACCGGTAATATAAAGCTTAGGTAGTCCAACTTCTTCTCTAAAAGGCTTCGCGTTTAGAACTATTTCTCTTAAGGGATTGCCGGTTAGAACAGTTTTATTTTTAGGAAAATATTTTTCCGAAGATTGCCAGGAAAGACAAATTTTCCGAGCGAATTTAGCCTCTATTTTGTTGGCAAAGCCGGCTTCAAGAGTCTGTTCATGAATAACAATCGGAATCTTGACAAAAAATGCCGCCATAACTACAGGTAAGGAAACATATCCGCCAAACCCAAGTACCACATCCGGCTTAATTTGCCTAAGAATCCTTAAGGATTGAGAAAATCCTAATGGAAATTTTATCAAAGACGGCAGTGTATGCCTGGTAAATTTCCTTTGCAATCTGGCTGTGTTAATGGAATAAAAAGGGATACCTAACTTTGTAATCTCATCATATTCCAAAGAAATTGCTTTATCTCCTTCAAAAGTATGTTTTCGGCCAAAGTAATAAACCTCTTCATTTTTTAGTTTTTCAATGACTGCCAATGCCGGAGATAAATGGCCGCCGATAATTACAATTTTCATGTCTTCCCTCCTTGACTGGCAATATTTAAAAGTATACCAACGGCCGTAAGGTTGATAATTAAGGCCGACCCACCATACGAGATGAAAGGCAAAGGAATACCGGTTAAAGGCAACAGCGCTGTTTGAGCCGCAAGATTAATAACAATTTGCATCGCTAAAAAGGTAATGATTCCTCCTGCTAATAGTTTACCAAATTGGTCTTTGGAATTAATCGCAATATAGAATCCTCTCCAAATAATCACCACGAACACTAAAATTATAATCAGTGCGCCCAAAAAGCCCAATTCTTCGGCGATAATCGCGAATATCGAATCAGTCGCATTCTCCGGAAGATAAGCATATTTCTGTAAAGAATTACCTAAACCCACTCCCGTTAGTCCTCCTGAACCCAAAGCGATTAGAATTTGCCGGACATGATAAGAAGAGCCACTGACATCCTGATTAAAATTTAAATAAGCGGAGACTCTCGCTGCTCGGTAAGGCTCGAGCTTAGCAAATAAAAAGCCTAAGACGGCAATCACCGGCGCAAAAATAACAAAATAAAGCCAGCGCGCACCTGACAGGAAATATAAAATAATTCCTTCGGCCAAAATAATTACTGCCGTACCCATATCGGGCTCAAGAATGACTAAACAAATTATTAAAGATAAAAGCAGTAGAAAAGCCCAAATCCGTCCTTTTTCTTTTTTGGAAAACCAAGCGGCCAAGTAAATTGCTAAGGCAATTTTGACAAATTCCGAAGGTTGTAGAATCGTAAATCTTAGATTTATCCACCGGCTGGCACCTAAGACTTTTACACCAAGACCAGGAATAAATACTGCAAATAATAACCCAATTGCCACCAACAATATCGGAAGAGCCAGATTATAAAACCGGTGATAATCAAAACGAAAGAAAAAAAGAAGGGCCACTAATCCCAAAACAATCCAAAAAATTTGGTCTTTGACGTAATGGTACTTATCCGCAAAATCCCGGAATGCGACGAACGATGAAGCGTCATAAATCATAAACAGGCCAAAAAATGTTAGAAATAAAACGGAGGCGACTAGAATTAAATCAATTCTTTTCATTGCTTAATGAAAGCAAGATAAAGACCAAGAATTGCAAAGAAAGCACCCAGTAGCCAGGCTCTCATAACAATTTTTGGCTCATCCCAACCTCTTTTAAGAAAATAAAGATGAAGCGGTGCGACAGGAAAGATTCTTTTATGCAAGAATTTCTTGCTCAACAATTGTATTAAAGATGAGCCTATTTCCAAGACAAAAACTCCACCAATAACAGCAATTGCCAGAGTTTTTCCTGTCAAAAGACCGATTATCGCTAAGCTAGCCCCTAAAGACATTGATCCGACATCACCAAGCCAAATTCTGGCTTTATAGATATTAAAGTAAAGAAAAGCGGCCACGCTTCCCATCAAAACAGCCGTATAAATGCCTAATGCCTGATCGACATTGGTAAACGAGATTGCCAGAAAAGAAACTAAAGCAATTAATAATAGTCCTGGAGCAAGACCGTCTAAACCGTCGGCAATATTAAAAGCGTTGGCAAAAGACACAATCACAAATGCCGCAAAGGGGATATACAATAAACCAATATCGGTCAGTCCGATTCCTCGAATAAAAACAAAACTATAACCTAGCTTAGTATAGAGAATTATTGCCGGCACAAAAGCTAATCCCCATTGCAATAAAAACTTATATCTTAGTCTTAAACCAAAAAAGGGAATCTTTGCTCCGTAGGCTAATTTCTTGCCGTCATCATACAGACCCAATAAGCCAAAGCTGATAAAAGTGAATAAAATAGTAAATATTTCGATTGGATTAACCTTTACGCTAAGTATCCCAAAAGACCACAAAAATATTACGGTTGAAACGCAAATAATTAATAGCCCTCCGCCAAAAGGAGTTCCGACTTTCCATTTATTGTATTTATCAAAAACCGGCGTAGGTTTATTAAACGGGTCAACAGTCGCTTGGTCTTGCCTTCTAAGTTTCATCTTGTAGAGGAAATCGATAAAAGGAATAATGAGAATAGCAGTGACGACTAAAGACAGTAGCGTTAACCCCAAAAGTTGCGTCATATATTCATATTATAGCTCCTGGGGAGGATACATTCAAATTAAATTTTGCAGACTGAGCTTTAATTAACCGAGGATTTCCATAATCACTTTTGCCAATTTGTCGCTATCATGCCTAATGATGCTTCTTCTTAAACCATCCGAAGGCTCGGCTTCTACAACCACATCTTTAATTAAATTTTTTCTGATCACTTGGAATTCTTTCTTATCGCCCAAATCATCTTCTACCTGATGCTCGTCAAAATCCTTGTACCAAGCGAGTGTTTCTTTTTTGGGTGTTTTTTTGTTAACCAGAACGGCGTCAAGCTGATCTTCTCCGACATATTGTTTTAAATCATCAACATGATTTTTAGCGGTGTGCCTTGTGGTTTGTCCATATTTAGTCATCAAGTTTAAGACATAAATTTTCTTACCTTTTGAGGTTTTAATTGCCGGCTGAATACCGGTCACCAAAAGATTCGGTATGATACTAGTGTATAAATCGCCCGGACCGATAATTATCGCATCCGCATCTTTAATCGCTTCCTGTGCATCCGGGTTTGCTTCAACTTCCGGCTTTAAGAAAGCTCTTTTTATTTTTGCTCTTTTTTCGCGGATTTCTACCTCATCGATGTGGGTTTCCCCTTCAATAATTGTCCCGTCTTCAAGCTCGATGCATAAATCACTTTTAGTGTAAGTAACGGGAATAACTCTTCCCTGGATACGCAAGATTTTCCCAACCTCCTCAATCGCTTTTTTCATGCTCCCGGTAGTTTTTGTTAAAGTGGACAAAAAAATGTTACCAAAAGTATGCCCTTTTAATCCTCCTTCTTCGAAGCGGTAATTAAACATATCTCGTAAAAGTCTTGATGATTTTGCCAATGCTACCAGACATTGCCTAACATCGCCCGGAGGGAGGACACCAAGCTCATCACGCAGCTTCCCGCTGGAACCTCCGCTGTCCATCATGGTGATAATAGCGGCTAAATCAACGTTGTATTTCTTAAGCCCGGAAAGTACCACAAAAGTTCCGGTTCCGCCTCCGATAACAACAATTTTTCGTTTTCTTTTCATTTAAATATCCTTAGATTTACGTAGTATAACAGCCGATACTTTCGACTGCAAATCTATGTAAATTATTTAGAAACAATCGGGATTATCTCTCTCAAATTAGTGACTGTTGCGTCGGGTGTAAATCCCTTAATTGGTTTCTGATTTGCTAGATAAGTTTCGTAGTAAACGGGTCGCTTAATAAATACGGTGAAGACATCTGCGCTCAGCTTCTTAGCTTGATATAGAACATCCAGAACATCATCGACAATAATTATTTCATGATCGTTGTATTGATTGATTACATCGGGAAGAATTTTGTATTTGTTGCTCACAATATGGATATCCTTCTCATCAAAAAAATGTAGGATTGATTCAAGTTTCTTTTTTTGAAATCTTTCATCACCCTTTGAAAAAATACCAAGCGTAGATTGCTTACTTAACAATTCCAGAACATCCGGCGTTTCCTCATAAAGATTACTAGCCAGATTAACTTGATCCCATAAAGCTTTTACAATGCTAGCCTTTATCGTTCCTTCTTCCTCAAGCGTTTGATCAAGACCAATTCTTACCTCTTCCATTACTTTGTAGAAAGCCTCTTTGCTTAGAAGATTCGCATGAACTTTATAAACGTTATCTACGAACGTTGCAGTATTGAATAGTGTATGGTCAATATCAAAGAGGACAATTTTATTTTTCATTTTTGGTCACGACTTCTTGAAACTTGGTGTAGTATCTGACGCCGTCCGCAATATTATTCATGACCATCGTTCCTGAACCAACGGTAACGTTCGCGCCGATGATTACCCCCGGCATAGTTGAGGATTTGATGCCGATACGGGTATTATTACCCATTACGACGCCGAAGCTTTTTAGCCCAGTATCTGTCTTTTTCCCTTTAACTATCACTTTGACTGTTTCCCTATCGAGCCTCACATTAGCCGAATTAAAACCTGCACCAATTCGGCAGTCCTTGCCGACAAGCGAATCACCGATGTACCCCGAATGAGTTTTGGAGCCCTCTGAAATCAGCGTATTTTTAACTTCCATATTTGCGCCTGCCACGGAATTTTCTTCAAGATCAACTCCGTCACGCAAAATCGAATTTGTGCCGACAAAAGCGTTTTTGCCGATATAACAAGGTCCTTTGATAACCGCGTTCTCCATTATTTTTACCCCGTCTTCTATAAAAACTTCTCCCATCAGCTGGGCTGTAGAGGCAATACTGGTATTACCGACATGCTTTTTTAGATTCGCCAGCAGATAATTTTTGACGCTGAGCAAGTCCCACGGGTATTTTAAAACTATCGTTTCTTCATTTGTTTCTACAAAATAGATGTTGTGTTCTTTGACAAAATTATCCAACGCTTCTTCCAACTGATAATGTTTCAGAGGTGTCTTCTCAAGAGTATCTATAAATGACTGAGAAAGAAGATAAACGCCGACGATACAAAGATTTGATAAATTTTCGCTTTTTTTGGGTTTTTCAACAATGCTTTTTACTTTTTGTCCGCCAGCTTCAATTACACCATAATTCCACACATCTTCTTTTTGCTTAACCAACAAAACCCCGTCTGTTTCTCTAGTTTTGGCCGCCAGCAACTTATCAATGAATCTATCAATGTCAACGTGGTATGAATTAAGCAATAGGAAATCGCCCTTAAGTCTACTTTTACAAAGCGAAACTGCTCTTCCGGCGCCTTCCGGCTTTTCCTGTAAAACATACTGGATGGAAAGGCCAAATTTTTTACCATCACCAAAGTAAGACTCAATATTATTGTTCTTGCCGACAACAATAATAATGTCTGTCAGATTTTTGTTCTTGAGTTTTTCCAACGTATGCTCCAAAAGAGGTTTCCCCAACAATTTAATCATCGATTTATGCATACCATTGGAAAATGGATACATTCGGGAAGATTCTCCGGCGGCTAAAAGTATTGCTTGCATATATTTATCTTGCTTTAATGATATACCACACAAAATTATTTTTCATGCTCTAATCTACAGTTCTAATAATACATGCTCCTAAGTTATTGAGCCGTTGTTCAAATTGCTCATATCCTCTATCTAAATGCTCGGCGTCAAGAAGTACACTTTCCCCTTTCGCCGCTAAGGCCGCCAAAACAAGACTTGCCCCCGCTCTTAAATCTGCTATCGTTAAAGCGGCATTGTGTAAAATGGTCGGGCCAAAAATTCTGATAGCGTGAGGATTTTTATTGTTATCGTCTTTAATATTGAAGTTATAAACATCTTCGGTTTTTCTTACTTCTGGTTTATAAAATTCGATGTTTGCCCCCATCTTTTTTAATTCAGCGACATAAGTAAATCTATTTTCGTAGACTGTCTCATGAATTGTTGATTGTCCATTTGCCTTAGTCATCAAAACGGCCCACGGACCCTGCCAATCGGTCATAAAGCCGGGATAAAAGGAAGTTGTAACATTACTGGGCTTTAATTCTCCTTTGTAAAAAAATCTTATCCCGTTTTCCTTTTCTTCAATTCCCCCACCGCAATGTTTAACTACTTCTAGAAATTCTTCCAAGCCTTTACTTTCTATATCACGGATAAAAATATCTCCCTGTGTAATCAAAGCCGCAATCGCAAAAGTCACTACTTCATTCCTATCGGGCGCGATTGTAAATTCTGCACCATGTAATTTTGCAACTCCATTTATTATTATTTTCCTTGGCTGTTTTCTAACGATTTTTGCGCCCATTTTGTTTAGCAAATCAATCAGTTCGTCAATTTCTGGTTCTTCCGCCGCATTTTCTAAGACAGTTTTACCATTAGCTAGAACAGATGCTAGAAGCATTGTTTCCGTTCCTGTGTGAGTGCTTTTTGAAAATTTATAAACAGTGCCTATCAACCCTTCGGAGGCCAAGGCGTGAAAATATCCATCTTTACTGTCATATCGAATTTTAACTCCCATTTGTTTCAAACCATCAACAATTCTATCAATCGGCCTTGCTCCAATCCTACAGCCGCCCGGATTAGGGATGACTGCTTTACCGAGTCTTGCCAAAAGCGGAGCCAAAAACATATAAGAAGTTCTTATTTCAGCTGCTTTGTCCAAAGATATTTTTTCACTAGAAAAATTTTCTAATTTTATTAAAACGCTATGATCGTTAAATCTGACATTCCCACCTAAGCTATGGATTATTTCCGCCATCACCATAAAATCTGAAATAAGAGGCACATTTTTAACAATTACTTCATCTTGCGTTAAACAAGCCGCAACCAAAATTTTTAATGCCACATTTTTGGAACCAAGTACGGAAACTTCGCCTTTTAATTTTTTTCCGCCATTAATAATGAGCTTATCCATTGATTAATTCCTTTCCTATTTTATAAACATCTCCAGCGCCCATGGTAATAATTATATAATTATCTTCAAAGCTTTTTTGGTCGAGGTATTTTACCACATCACTGAGCTTTGAAATATATATAACCTCTTTTTGAATTTCCGAAATATTATCGGCAAGCAATTTTGAAGAGACAGTATTGTCGGCGATTTCTCGCAAGGAAGGAAAAATATCTACTAAAATTAACGAGCTTACAGCAGAGAACGATGATATAAACTGTTCGAATAAACTTTTTGTTCTTGAATAGGTATGCGGTTGGAAAATACAAACAATTTTTTTGTTCGGATATATTTTTCTAAAAGTAGCTAGCGTATTTTTAATTTCAGTTGGATGGTGCGCATAATCATCATAAACTAACGCACCCGACGCTGTTTTTCCCACAAATTCCGATCTTCTTTTAGTTCCTCTAAAGGAGAGCAATCCTCTTTTTATATTCTCAATTGACACTCCTAACTCCAGGCAAGCAACAATTGTGGCAAGAGCATTCAAAGCATTGTAATCTCCGGCAATATTTAGAGAGAATTCACCGAGTAAAGTATCCTTAGCATGAACCCAAAAAAAAGTTTTTTCCGGAGCTGTGTTGACTCTTTGAAGATTGAAATCCGCGCTCTTAGAGAAACCGTAAGTAATTACCTTGCCCGAATATTGTTTTATCACTTTTACCGTTTCCAAATCATCAGCACACGCAACTAAAGTTCCTTCCGGTTTGATGTTTTTGGCAAAATTTAGAAATGCTTGCCTTAATTGATCCATTGACGAATATAAATCCGGATGGTCAAATTCAATATTAGTAATCACTCCTATTTGCGGATGTTGCCACAAAAATTTTGGTGTCTTGTCATATTTTGGCTCTGTGGCATACTCATCTGCTTCAGCCACAAAATACTGACCTTTTCCAAAATGGCCTGATGAACCGAGCGAAGGGATATCGCCTGTACCAATTAAGAAGGTGGGATCCTGCTTATTCTCTTTAAGCACAGTCGCAATCATCGCTGTAGTGGTAGTTTTTCCATGCGATCCGGACACCGAAATTCCTTCAAAACTGTCTTTAAATAATTCGCCGCTCATAAATTTACCGACAGCTTGTCCTTGTGTCCAAACCGGAATTCCTAAGCTTTTTGCCTCAATAACTTCCATATTTTCAAAACCGCCGTGAGCTCCCGTAGTAATTACTAAGTCGCAAGCCGAAAGATGATCCTTCGAAAAACCTACTAACGGTTTTATTCCGGCTCTTTTTAAGAGCACGTCTGTGATAAACTCTTCGTCTAAATCGCAACCCGAAACTTTAAAACCGGCTTCCTTGGCAATAATCGCCAAAGGTGTCATTCCGACTCCTTTTATACCTATGAAATGAATAGTTCTAATTTTGCTCATCTTTTCTATTGTCTAAACCGTCTTCCACAACCGCAAACTCATCCCATTGCTCTTCTCCATGACCGTAATTCATCGACGACTCTTGCGCTTTACCGGTAATAAGCACTAAATCACCTTTCTCTGCCAGTTCAATCCCCTTATAAATGGCTTCTCTTCTATCGGGAATTTTCATTACCACTCTTTCATAATTAATGCCTCGCTGAATTTGATCGATAATTTTGTTGACAGCTTCAGTTCTTGGGTCTTCGGCCGTCAAAATAATGACATCTGCATATTTGGCAGAGATTCTCCCCATGACCGATCTTTTTTCCTTATCTCTTTCTCCAGCGCTACCAAAAATGTGAATAATTCTACCTTTTGTAATTGGTCTTAGTGTTTTTAATAATTCCGCAAAAGCGTTTGGCGTATGCGCAAAATCAACCATTACGGAAAAATTTCTTTTATAAACATAATCGGCCCTACCGATTGGCATCCGAAAAGATTTAAGAGCTTTTTTAACATCTTTATCACTTATTTCGATTTCCTTGGCAACTGCTACGGCGGCCAAAGTATTGTATTTATTGAAATCTCCCAATAGTTTACAATCACTGATATCCAGCGTCTGCGGATTATAATTCGACTCCCTAGTCAGTCCATAGGTTTTCCATTTCTCTTCTCCATTTTTGTTTTTTAATAAAAGCGTGTAGGAATCGTCGTCTCTATTGACAATTCCCACTTTAGCATCTTCAATTAGCTTCAACTTTGTACATAAATAGTTATTGTAAGTCTTATGGTAATCAAGGTGCTCATCTGTAATATTAGTTAAGACGGCGACTTTTACGGGGATACCAAAAATTCGATTTTGGTCAATTGCGTGCGAGGTAACTTCCAAAATGAAGTACTCCGACCTTGAGTCTTTAGCTTTTTTCAATAGCTTTTGCAGAGCAACTGAAGACGGGGTAGTAACGTGAGCTCCCGTATCATAAGCTTTACCGTTGACGACGGCTCCGATGCTTGATACCATCGAGACCTTATGCCCAGCGGTTTTCAAAATGTGGTAAAGTAAATTTACCGTGGTGGTTTTTCCGTCTGTGCCGGTCACGGCAATTATTTCCATTTTTTTGGCTGGAAAAAGAAAAATAGCGTTAGCCACAAAAGCGACGCAAAGGTGATAAATATTCTTAATTCTTCGCCACATCATCCCCATATTATACCTTTTATCTAGCCTATTCTCCAGTTTAGTATAATAAAAAAGTGATTAGGAATCTTTCTCAAAAGACCGTGCTCGCTAAGCAATATTCTTTTAAAAAGGCCCTTGGGAAAATAAAAGGGCTCTTGGGAAAAAATGAAGCTGAAACAATTGTTTTTAAGACTAGGTTCGGTATCCATACTTTCTTTTTACGGTTTCCGATTGATCTAATTGTCCTAGACCATAAAGGAGTAGTCAGACTGGCTAAAACCGTGCGACCAAACAGGATTATTTTTTGGAACATCGGATTCCAAGACGTCATTGAACTTCCTCTAGGTACTCTTCGTAGAACACGTACTAAAATAGGCGATGTTATCGCTCTATAAGTTCTTTTTATACCTAATTTCCTTCCGGCGGTATCCCATAATATCCCAAAAGCGATTTGGTAATATCAAAAAAGATCGGCGCGGCCGTATCTGCGCCGTAAATTGAGGCTGTTGGCCGATTTAAAATTACCAATATTGCAAACTTTGGATTATCAGCCGGAGCAAATCCGACAAAAGATGCAATAGTCTGATTGGGATCGTAATGACCGCTAACCGGGATAGAAGCCGTTCCAGTCTTTCCAGCTATCCTGTAGCCCTTTAGGCGAGCCCAGGAGGCCTCTCCCTTATCAACCGCGTTAACCATTATTTCTGTCATCACTTTGGCCGTATCGGCGTTTATCGGCGTATCTAAAATTTTTGGTTGAATTTGTGTCGTATTCCCATCGGCATCCTGAACCGCGGCAACCACATGCGGTTCCATCCTCACCCCACCGTTAGCGATAACCGCCGTTGCATCTAAAAGTTCTATTGGTGTGACCGATATTCCCTGGCCGAACCCCGTTGTGGACAAATCCACCGCATACCACTCGTTTTTTGGTTTAAGCGCTGAGGAGACTTCCCCCTGCAAATCTATCCCGGTATAATCGCCTATTCCAAATTTCCCCAAATAATTAATCATTCCGTCCACTCCCAGTTTTTGCGCAACAAACACCATTCCCGTATTATCGGAGTGCTGGATAACATCGACCATATTTGTATTCGGAAAATACTTATTATCCCAAGTTTCCAACTGATAACCGCCCACAGACACCGGGCCGACACAAATATTACACTTCGTATCCGGTGTAACCAGTTTCGCGTCCATGGCCGCCGACATTACTAGGGGCTTAAAAG
>JBEKQB010000007.1:0-11688 GCA_049520155.1 Candidatus Levyibacteriota bacterium | reverse complement strand
CGTGTTATAAAGCTAATATTTTCCCCAATTCTAGTATTACTTCCTAGGTCTCCCAAAAATAAAATTAGTAATTTAATAGGGTCTGAAGATTACAAAAGTTCAGGAGAAATGCGTAAGATATTTATCAGAATAGTTAATCAGGATTTGCGAGCGCTTCTATCTAGAATAGCCGTTCCTACCTATATCATTTGGGGAGACAAAGATAATGTCTTGCCGGTTTCGCAAACAAAAATTTTCAAGCAAGAGATAAAAGACTCGAAAGTCAGAATTGTTTGGGGAGCAGGGCACAACCCGCATCTTGAAAAACCAAAGCAATTTATTGCTATTCTAAAAGACATTTTATGATCGCAAAAATTTTTCCTTACAAATTACAGTTACAGATTTTGCAGCAGGGAGAATACAGAATCACTAATTTTCTTAGATGGGTCTTGCGTAATCTTTTCAAGAGAAAAATTGAGAATAAAAAGGAATTAGTCTTTTCGGCGAAGGCAAAAGCGATACTTGTTCTGTCGTTAAGTTTAAGTGTCTTTGTCATTCTAATCTTAACTTTTCTTTTCAGGCTAATTGGTTTTATTTTAGGAATTATTCTTTCTTCCCAGGCTTATATTTTCTTAATTGTTGCAACACTCATCTTAAAACTACCCGAACAGCTTTTAAGAGCTTGGATAAAAACCAAAAGCATCAATAAATTAGCATCACTTAAAAATTTAACGGTGATTGGAATTACCGGCTCATATGGTAAAACCAGCGTAAAAGAATTTCTATACGCGATTTTAAAAACCCAATATTCAGTGCTTAAAACTCCCGAGAGCTACAACACCATGCTAGGAATTGCAAGAGTAATTGATTTGGAGCTTGATGAAGCCTGTCAATATTTTATCTGCGAAATGGCGGCATATAAGCGTGGGGAGATAAAAGTGTTGGCGGAAATGCTACATCCTCAATACGGTATTCTAACCGGAATTAACGAACAACATTTAGAAACCTTCGGGTCAATCGAGAATACTGTTAAGGCAAAATTCGAACTGATTGATGCGCTTCCAGAAGACGGCTTTGCAGTTATCAACGGAGAGAACGATCTGATTAAAAAAAATTACCAAAAATACAAAAAGAATTTCGTTATTTATGGTTTGGGCGATTTCAGTTTTGCAGCCAAAAATATCAAGATCAGTGAAGAGGGGACAGTCTTTAATTTGACTCTTGATAACAAGCTTTATGCATGCAAGACAAAACTAATTGGCCGGTCGCAAATCGAGAATATCGTCGCCGCAGCGACGATGGCTTTTAAGCTTAGGATAAAACCGGCAAAAATTGTTGAAGCGATAGGAAATTTATCTCCGATTCCTCATCGTTTAGAACTGAGAAAGCGGGGAAACATGCTAATTATAGATGATGCTTACAATAGCAACGTTACCGGTTTTCAGGAAGCGCTTAAACTTTTAGAAAATTTTACAGACAGACAAAAAGTAATTGTGACACCGGGGATTGTTGAGTTGGGAACAAAGACACTGGAAATCCATAGAGGCTTAGGATCACTGGCGGAAAAAGTCTGCAATGAAGTTATCCTTGTCGGTAAAAGCGAGCGTACCAAAGGTTTGGCGGCAGGAATTAATAATCAGAAAAAGATACGTTGGATAAGTTCAATCAACGATCTGCAGGTTACTCTCAGAGAATTAAACCTCAAAAATCCTGTGGTGATTTTGGAAAATGATTTGCCGGATAATTACTAGATTTTCGATGTTTTTCTTTTAGGGTCAAAATTTTCTAAAATGTTGGTTGGAAAACTGGTGGTATTTTTTCTATTTTCTCCATACCTTTCTAAAGCAAGGTCGATAAGAAGCGTCAGCAGATTTTTAAACTTTATTCCTTTTGGTTCCCATAGGTAATAACTCAAACTGCCTGGGATGGTATTTACTTCAAGTAAGACAATTTGTTTTTTCTTTTCATTAAACAAAAAGTCAACTCTTGCCAGTCCGGCGCAGTCAAGCGTTTGGTAGGCTGTTTTGGCGAGAGATTTTATTTTCGTTTCAATCTCGCTTGTGATATCGGCCGGAATTTTTCTTTTAGCTGAAGCCATACCTTTTGATTTGCTATTTCCAGAATTATATTTATCGTCGTAGCTTAATAAATCTTTTGATGGGAAAACCTCTTCGCAGACCGAGGTTTCCAAAGCACTTCCGCTGTTTCCCATAACCGAAATATTTATTTCCCGTCCGACAAATGCTTCCTCGGCAATTACTTTTCTATCAAAAAGAAGCGCCACTTCGATTGCGTTTTCTAGCTCTTGTGCATTTTTTGCTTTCGTAACGCCAACGCTTGACCCTGCGCTGGCGGGTTTAACAAAAAGCGGAAAGACAAGTTTTTGTTGAATTGCTGCTAGTATCTGCGCTTTGTCTTTCTCCCAAGCTTTGCGGCAAAACCAATAATATTTAGTAATCGGCACTTCGGCCCTTTCAAAAAGTTGTTTTGTGGCCACTTTATCCATGCCCATTGCGGAAGCTAATACTGTCGAACCAACATAGGGAAGATTTATTAACTCAAAAAGCCCTTGGAAAGCGCCGTTTTCTCCCGTTCCGCCATGAAAACAAGGGAAAATTACGTCAACGTCGATAACCTTTTTAAGCAGTCCGCCTATGACCTGGAAACCTCTTTGCTGATTATCTAAATAGGGTTGTACTCTTTGTGCTTTTTGGGGAATTTCAAGCAGATTTCGATAGATCTCAATTTTTAAAAGGCTATCGCCAGTAAAAAGTTCGCCGTTTTTAGAGACATAGATAGGAATGGCTTCAAATTTTTCTTTATCTAAATTTTCCAAGGTTTGTAAGCCAGTAATTACGGACACTTCGTGCTCGGGGGAGACGCCACCAAAAATAACTGCAATTCTTTTTTTCTGCTCCATATATTTATTATAGCAAAATTGCGAAGTTCTAGCTCAAATTAGAAAGATGTGATGCTTTATTTTGAAGCTCAAAAAAGGTACAATACAAACAGAGAATTTCTAATTACTAATTTTTAATTTCTAAGTAATTTAGAATTCTCAAATTCAAGATATCATGAGATTTATCGTTACTCATACATCACCGGATATGGACGCCATCACGTCCGTTTGGCTAATCAGAAAATTTTTACCTGGATGGGAAGATGCCCAGCTTAAGTTTGTGCCGGCAGGGGAAAGAATTGGTGGGGAGCCGAAAGGTCAAAGTTTTGCCCACGCGATAGAGAATATCGGTCGAGACGAATATATTCAAGTTGACACTGGCATGGGGCCGTTGGACCATCACCAAACGCAAAGCATCAAAATTTGCGCAACCACCCGAACTTTCGATTTTGTCAAAAAGGATTTGTTGGCCTGCAAGCCGCCGATTAACCCGGAAAAATTGGAAGCCTTAGAGCGGATGGTTAACTATGTTTTACAAGTGGACCATTTTCAGGAAGTTTTCCGTAGAGACTCCTTAGCCGATTATCACGATTTTTCAATTGTCAATATTCTAGACGGGCTAAAGCTGGAGAGGCCTGACCAAGACGGATATTATGCCCATTTTATTTCGGAGTGTCTGGATGCGCTGTTGCATGATTTTGAAAACAAAATTTGGGCCGAAAGAGAGATTCGAAAAAACGGGATAGAGTTTAAAACCAAATGGGGAAAAGGTTTGGCGATTGAAAGCATTAACGATTCGGTTGTAAAACTGGCACAGCTGATGGGATATGTCATTGTTGCCAGACGTGACCCAAGAAAAGGGTATCTAAGGATTAAAGCTAAGCCAAACCAAAGCGACAGCGATAAAGGCGTGGATTTGACTTTACTCTGCGAAAAGCTCAAAAAGATGGACCCGACCGCCACTTGGTTTCTGCACGTTTCCAAGAAAATGCTTCTAAACGGCAGTCCGAAAAATCCGAAAATGAAACCGACGAAGTTACCTTTGAGTGATATAATAGAGGTGCTTAAGTCAATTTAAAATTTTAAATTAATAATTAATGGTGGATTGTATTTTTTGCAAGATTAGGGATGGGGTAATCGCAAAAGAATTTACTTATGAAGATAAAGATGTGATGGTTTTTCCGGATATTCATCCCATTAAGCCAATTCATCTTCTGGTGGTGCCAAAAGTTCACATCGAAGATTTTTTGGAATTTAATGAGCCGGAGTTAATGACAAAAGTAAAAAAGGTGATTGGTAAAATAATTGCAAAGCAAAATTTAGACAAAAAAGGCTATCGAGTTTCGGTCAACGGTGGAGGAGCGCAAATTATAAGACATACGCACTTTCACCTAATGGGGCCAATAGCTCAGACCGAGTAACTGAAAATTAAAAAGGAGGTGTTTTTATTTTATGGTAGTGGTTAAAAAAATGCCGGGGGACAGCGATGACGCACTAATCAGAAAATTCTCCCGAAAAGTAATGTCTGAAGGAATTCTTCAGGAAGCAAAAAGAAGAGAGTTTTATCTTAAGCCTTCACAGGCACGAAAGCAAAAAGTGCAAGACGAAAGAAGGGCTAGAAGATTGGCAATGGATAAGGCAGCAGCTTAAATATGGATAAAATTTCCGTTCTGATTTTTGTGGAAAGTCGCTATAAGGTTAACCGCAAACGCATTAAAAAAGTGATTGAAAGGGTAATCGCTAAAAATGATGTGGTGGGTCCGGTGGAAATTTCGGTTGCCGTTGTCGGCGACCGGAAAATGCGGGAGCTTTCCAAAAAGTATAAAGGTGAAGATAAAACGAGAAATATTTTATCTTTTTCTCAAGCCGAAGGCGAGTCGATGACACTACCCAGCGATGTTTTAAGACTTGGTGATATTGTCCTTTCTTTTCCGCAGGTAATTAACGATGCGGTTCGGGACGAAATGTTAGTCGACGATAAAGTGGACGAATTGGTAGAACACGGTTTAATGCACCTTTTGGGATTACATCATGAATAGCAATTTGCTGAGTTCGCTCACGCAAATTTAAGAATATGGTTTTTTACAGAAAATACAGACCGCAAAAAATTGAAGAGTTGGATAATGAGTCGGTCAAAAAAAATCTTTACTCGATTTTTTCGAAAGGTAATTTTGTCCACGCCTTTTTATTCACTGGTCCCAAGGGCTTAGGAAAAACTTCCACCGCCAGGATTGTCGCGAAAGTTATCAATTGCGAAAAACACCTTGGTCTTAAAGGACACCGCGGCGAAAAAGAAATTGAACCTTGTAATAAATGCGAGCAATGTTTATCAATTTCCAACGGGAATAATTTGGACGTTTTGGAAATCGACGGCGCGTCAAATAGGGGAATAGACGAAATAAGAGATTTAAAAGAGAAAATAAAATTGGCTCCGTTTAAGGCCGCGAAGAAAATTTACATCATTGATGAAGTGCATATGCTAACCACGGAAGCTTTTAACGCGCTTTTAAAGACTTTGGAGGAGCCACCTAGCCATGCGGTGTTTATCCTTTGTACCACCGAACAGCATAAAGTGCCGGCGACCATTGCCTCCCGCTGTTTCAAAATAAATTTTACCCGCGCCACTGAAGATGAGTTGGTGCATTCTTTGCAAAGAATTGTAAAGGCAGAAGAAATAAAAGCCGATAAAGAAGCGCTTTTGCAAATCGCCAAATTATCCGATGGGAGTTTTAGGGACGGCGCAAAATTATTGGAAGAAGTAGCGGTTTTTGCCGGCAGAAAAACCATTACTGCGGATTTGGTTAATGAAAAGTTTAATAATTCCGGCATCGCGGACAGTGTTTTGCAAATGTTGGAAGCTTTAACAGAGAAAGACGCCAAAAAAGGAATTGCGATTTGCAAAGAATTAGCAAAGCAGGGAATGGATTTTAAGTTTTTCATTGAAGAACTGATGGGCAAACTGCATTTGATGCTTTTGCAAAAAGTGGGGGTGGAAAAAACAGATAGAGAGCCGGCACTTGAACTCTTGGAAATCCGAAAACTGTTCCAATTATTAACGACAGCATATTTGGAGACAAAATCCGCGGTTTTGTCGCAAATGCCGTTGGAGTTGGTAATTTTGGAGTGGGCGAGTGAAGAAGAATCTGCCGCCACTCGACAGTCGCACTTTTCGGATAACGTTCACGCAGCGTCTTTAAAGAGTCAGCCCCAAAGTCGTTCGCTAAACGAAAGTCTTTCTTCGAAATCGGCGAATAAACAGAATAATGACGTGACGACTTTCGATTCACCTCAAAGTGGACTGTCTCATGGTGGCAAGTCAAATAACTTATTGAATGAGTTAATTAATGAAGTAAAACTACAAAACCATTTGGTCGCCGGAGTGTTAAGGGGTTGTTCGGCGGAAGAAGTCAAGGATGGAAAATTAAATATTGTTGCCAAATCGAAGTTCCATCAGGAAAAACTGCAAGAAGCAAAAACCTTAAAACTCTTGGAAGAGTCGGTGAATAAAATATTGGGAAAGAAATTAAGCGTCCAAATTACGAGGGGGTGATATTTTATGAATAATCCATTTTCCCAACTAGGAGAGCTAAAAAAGATGCGGGATCAAGCAATGCAAATCCAAAGAGAGTTACAGGCCGAAGAAGTCAGTATTGACAAAAACGGCGTACAAATTGTGATTACCGGCGACCAAAAAATAAAAGAAATTAAAACTAATGGCCGGTCAGACGACGATATTAAAGAAGCAGTTAACGAGGCGGTTAAAAAGTCGCAGGAAGTGGCAGCCAAAAAATTAGCGACCATGCAAGGAGGTCTTTCCGGTCTTTTAGGTGGTGGTCAATAATTTTTAGAGTTGCTCAAGATAGACAATAAATAGTAGAATAACTTGATGAGTATTTTTAGTGGGAGTGCCAGCCAAAAGCTGGCCGGGAAAATTGCCAAGGAGCTAGGCCTCGGACTTTCTCCGGTAGAAATTTTCGTTTTTCCGGACGGCGAAAAAAGAATCAGAATCCAGGAAAATGTGGTGGGTAAAGACTGTATCATCGTCCAATCTGCCAGCATTCCGCCCGATGAAAATTACATGGAGTTATTCATAATGATTGATGCGCTAAAGCGGTCGGGCGCAAAATCGATTAAAACCGTCATTCCGTATTTAGGTTACCAACGGCAAGACCATGTTTTTCGGGATGGCGAGGCAGTTTCTTTAGAGGTAATCGCGGAGATTTTGACCAGAGTCGGGATGACCGAGCTTTTCTCTTTTGATTTGCACTCGCCAAAAATCCCGGAAATTTTTTCCGTTCCCGTGCATCACTTGTCGGCTCTACCCATTTTTGCCGATAAAATAAAAAAGGAATTTGACTTAAAAGAAATTGTTTTGGTTTCGCCCGACATGGGAGGAATTAGAAGAATTAAAGAAATGACGGAAATGTTGGGGAATATTCCGTTTGCAACCATTGAAAAAAACCGGGATTTGACTAGCGGCGAAATTAACGATTCGGGTTTAGACGGGGACGTGCGAGATAAAACTGCTGTAATTGTTGACGATATGATTTCAACTGGACAAACAATGGCAGAAGCGGCGCAGTTGCTAATCGAAAATGGGGCGAAAAAAGTTTTTACCTTTGCCACTCATGCGGTTTTTGCCAAAGACGCTGGTAAGCTTTTGCAACACTCAAACATTGAAAGGGTAGTAGTTTCCGATACGATAGATATTCCTGCCTATAATTTGTTTCCAAAACTGGAAATAATTTCCATTGTCGGTGTTGCCGCAAGCGCCCTAAAATCTTAGTTTTATGACAGTTCCTAAAGCAATCCAAAATTTAATTGACTCTTTTGAGAAGCTTCCGGGCATCGGTCCAAAAACTGCTCAAAGACTAACATTCTATCTTTTACACGTTCCACAAGGTGAGTTAGATAAGTTTGCCAGTTCAATTCAGAGACTTAAAAATGATACTATTTTATGTTCGGTGTGTAACATGATTGACGAAACGGATCCTTGCAGCATTTGCACAGACTCAGAGAGGGACCAGTCAATACTTTGTGTTGTTGAACAGCCGTTAGATGTTTTGGCATTAGAAAAAGGCAGAGGATTTAAGGGAGTTTATTTTGTTTTACATGGAAAGATAGACCCTTTGAACAATATCGGTCCGGATGAAATATATGTCGCTCCACTAATCGCAAAACTCAAAAGTAAAAACTCAAAAGTAAAGGAAGTAATATTGGCGACGAATCCGACGATGGAAGGAGAAGCCACGGCAATGTATATTGCCAAGCAAATCAAATCCCAACTCCCAACTCCCAACTCCCAACTCAAAATCACCAGAATCGGACGAGGGCTTCCGGTTGGAGCGGACTTAGAATACGCCGACGAAACTACTTTACAAAGGGCAATGGAAGGGAGGGACGACTATTAATGGATAAGATAGGGATGTTTGGAGAAATGTTGGAAAAGGGTCAGCAGACTGTCCAGAAAACGGTCAAAAGCGCTGTCTCGGATGTGGCCAGTTCGGTTTCGAGTCAACTGGCGGTAAAACCGGAAGTCAGTCCAGATGCTTCGGGAAAAGCTCAAACTCAATCGCCGAATCAAAACCAAACTCAAATACCACCGGCAGAGAGCGTAACTCCCCAAGCGGCTTCAACGCCTGAAACAATAGATTTAGTCAAAGAATTTTATGCTCCGTCCGAAGACCAACCAGCAGTCAACGTCAAGAATCCACAACAGGAACAACTGGAGAAGCAGCAAAAATTAGCCAAACTTCGACAGGAATTACATCAGGAAACTTATTATGACCCGCTAATTGCTTATGAAAAGAAAAAGCTGGAGCAGCAGGAAGAAGGGGGCGCGGCCGAGAGAGTTGAAAAACAAAAAAAAGAGGAGGAACAAAAGAAAATGCAGTTAGAGGAGAAAAAGGCCAAGGAAACCCAGGATCTCGCGACGGCAAGAGCTCAGCGAAAAACAGAAGCCAATCCGGGAGTTGCGGGCTGAAAGTGGTATCTAGTATCGAGTATTTGGTATCTAGTATAATCAGGCAAAATACATAATACTAAATACGAAATACAAAATATGTTAAAGCTACATAATACCTTAACAAGAAAAATAGAGGACTTTAAACCCATTAATCCTCCACGAGTTAGTCTTTATACCTGCGGACCGACAGTTTATAATTTTATGCATATTGGGAACTTAAGAACTTTTGTCTTCTCCGATATTTTGCTGCGGACGTTAAGATTTAACAATTTTCAACTAAATGCAGTGCAAAACATTACCGACATCGATGACAAGATTATCAAAAAAGCCAAAGAAGAAGGAAGAAGTATCGGGGAAATTTCCAGAGAATATACAAAGTATTTTTTTGAGGACGTTAAAAAATTAAATATCTTCTCCGAAAATTTAAAGGAACAGCCGCGGGCAACCGACTATATTCCCAAAATGATCACATTTATTGAAGTCTTACTCGAAAAAGGCTTTGCGTATGTTGAAAAGGGCGGCTCAGTCTATTTCGACATTTCCAAATTCCCAAATTACGGAAAACTTTCTGGAGTTGAAAATAGAGAATTAAGAACTGGCACCAGAGTGCTGTTGGATGAATACACTAAAGATAATGTTCAGGATTTTGCGTTGTGGAAAGCGGTTCAGCCAAATGAAGTCGGCTATGACGCACCGTGGGGTAAGGGTAGACCGGGTTGGCACATCGAGTGTTCGGTGATGAGCCAAAGTATTTTAGGAGAAAAACTAGATGTCCATACCGGCGGGATTGACTTGATTTTTCCCCATCACGAAAATGAAATTGCCCAGTCCGAGGCTAAAACAGGGCAGTCGCCGTTTGTTAAGTATTGGGTGCACGGAGCGCACATGTTGGTCGACGGCCAGAAAATGTCTAAGAGCTTGCATAATTTTTACACTTTAGCGGAAATTATCGACCGGGGTTTTGATCCGCTGGCTCTACGCTACCTTTTCTTACAAACCCATTACCGACAGGAGATGAATTTTACTTTTGAAGCTTTAGAAGCGGCGCAAAACGCTCTCAATCGATTAAGGAAAGAAATAGCAGAATATGATCTTCCTTCAGAACCAAGCAAAGAATATGCAGAACAATTCTTGGCAGCAGTCAATGATGATCTAAATATGCCTAAAGCCTTGTCGATTCTTTGGGAGGTTGTCCGTTTAGACAAACCAAGTTCAGAAAAGGCGGCGGCAGTTTTAAAATTTGATGAAGTTTTCGGTTTGTCTCTCAAAGACGCAAAAAAAATTGTTCAGCAGCAGGAAAATATGCCGGAAGAGGTTCAAAAATTGCTTAAAGAGAGAAAAGTTTTAAGAAAAGAAAAAAGATTTGCCGAGGCTGATAAAATTAGAGAAAAAATACTGGCGATGGGATACAAAGTAGAGGATAAGAACTAAATTCCAGTAGTCTGTCTTTTTCTAATTAGCGTAAGTAATCTTTCTCTTCGGCCAATTGGAGTTGAAATTCTAGGTAAGGATTGAGCTTCTGGCTCAGCAATAATGCTTCTCGGAGCCTCGCTTTTCCCAGCAGAAAAAAACTTAATACTCATAATGATGACATCTTTTAGGGTAGACTAATTTTTGCGGGGCTGTCAAGAGGCAAAAACATAGTTGACAACAAGATATATTTTATGAGCATAATAACTTAGGAGGAAAAATGGCTAAGAGAAAAGTTAACAAAAGAAAAGTAAGGACAAAAATTAATAAAGGGATTGGCGTCGAGTTTCATTCATGGACGTTCTTCTTATTTTTGCTGTTTGTGCTTGTAACCGTCATAATTCTGGTTTCTCAACAGATGGGCTTCAGATTCTTCTAGGGTTGCTGTTTATTAACATTGACAAAACTTCAAGATGGCGTCAGACTAAAATTATGCTGGATTTTACTAAACTTGGTTACACAAAGCCCCTATATATTTTACCGTTTGACCACCGGGCGACTTTTGCCAAGCAAATGTTTGGCAAAAAGTCAATCGCGGAGCTAGATAGCCAAGAAAAAGAAGCCATCCGCGAATTTAAAATGCTGATTTACAAGGGCTTTAAAGATGCGGTGGAAAAGCTAATTCCAACCGACTCAGCCGCGATTCTTTGCGATGAAGAGTTTGGCAGTGAAGTTTTACTTGACGCTTTACACAACGGTTTTCTAACACTTTTAACGGTGGAAAAAAGCGGACAGGAAGAATTTGATTTCCAATACGCGGATTTCGGGGAACATATCGAGAAGTTTCACCCTAAGTTTGTAAAAGCGTTGGTACGGTTCAATTCGGGCGATGCGGAGGATTTAAAGCAAAAACAAAAAACCAATTTGGAAAAGTTAAGCGATTATTGCCACGAAAATAACCACAGATTTTTGCTCGAGCTTTTGATAATTCCAAACGAAACGCAACTCAAAGAGGCGGGATCAAGGCAAGCCTTTGATCGAAAGTTAAGGCCGGTTTTGGCGGCCGAAGTGATTAGAGAATTACAAGATTTTGCGATTGAGCCAGATGTTTGGAAACTGGAGGGATTTGAGGAAAAAGAGAGTTATAAAGAAATTATTCAAACGATAAAACGTGATGGTAGAGACAATGTTAATTTGGTAATTTTAGGTAGGGGAGCTAAGGTGGAAGAAGTGGAGAAATGGTTGGAGATTGGGGTAGAGGAAGAAGTGTTCGAAACAGGGGCAAAAGTTGAGGGCGTAATTGGCTTTGCAGTCGGCCGAACAGTATTTTGGCAGGCAATCGAAAAATTTCATAACCGGGAAATCGGGAAAGCCGAGGTTATTCAAACAGTGAGCGAGAATTATCGGAAGTTTTATCAGATTTTTATTTCAGCTG
>JBEKQB010000006.1:0-12835 GCA_049520155.1 Candidatus Levyibacteriota bacterium | reverse complement strand
GTGTCCGCAAGGGCATAACGTCGTGCCTATTGAAGAATGAACCGGTGAGTTATTGATTGCAGCGTTAGCTTAATCTATTTTATATAGAGGAGGCAGAGTGAAAGCGTGCCCTAACCGGGCAATTAGTTGCAGTCATTAGACCCGAAACTGGGTGAGCTAACCTTGGGCAGGGTGAATGTTGACGAAAGTTAGCAGGAGGCCCGAACCCGTATCAGCAGCAATTGGTTGGGATGACCTGAGGTTAGGGGCAATATGCCAAACGAACCCAGAGATAGCTGGTTCTCCCCGAAATATATTTAGGTATAGCGGTAGTTAATTTTACACTGAGGTAGAGCACTGAATGGTTCTTTAGAGCGCAAGCCCTAGAAACTAATCAAACTTCGAATGCAGTTGTAATTATACTACTAGTCAGTCTTGTCGGGCTAAGCCGATGAGTCGAGAGGGAAACAACCCAAACTCCCATCTAAGGCCTCTAAATAATAGCTAAGTTTTGAACGAAGTCAGATTTCATAGACAACCAGGAAGTTGGCTTAGAAGCAGCCATCTTTTAAAGAAAGCGTAACAGCTCACTGGAGGATGATATTTGGCGCGAAAAATAAACCGAGGATTAAGCTATTTGCCGAAGTTGGAGACTCGCAGCAATGCGATTGGTAGGGGAGCGTTCTATTTGCAGTGAAGCCGAATTGTAAGGTTTGGTGGAGCGGATAGAAGTGAGAATGCCGGTATGAGTAGCGAAATTTAGGTGAGAATCCTAAACGCCGAATATCCAAGGTTTCCTCCGCAATGTAAGTCAGCGGAGGGTTAGTCGGTCCTAAGGGTGTGTCTCGTTAAAGGGGCGTAGCCCGATGGGCAAGTCGTTGAAATTCGACTACAAGGTATGAATAGTCTAAGGGAAGGACGAAAGTGGAAGAGCTAAGCCGAATACGTTTGGTCTAAGCAGTGAAATAGTGGTAATTGGCAAATCCATTACCGTGTTTAATTAAGCTGCAAATGAAAGGGGTTAGTAATAATTCCGATTTAGTAGCTTTCAGTTTCCCAGAAAATTTTCATTAGGACTTCGTAAGAAGTCAAAATTCATATTTTTCCGTACCGCAAACCGACACAGGTGGATTGGTCGAGAAGACTAAGGCGATCGAGAGAAAAATGTTCAAGGAACTCGGCAAAAAAGCTAGGCGTAACCTTTGGGATATGCCTTGCCGCGCGTAAGAACGCGGCCGCAGCAAAAGTTTATTTACCAACTGTTTATCTAAAACACAGGTCCCTGCAAAGCCGAAAGGCAAAGTATAGGGGCTGACACCTGCCCAGTGCTGGTAAGTCAAATATCGTGAATAAAGCGTCGCAAGATGCCAGTTTGTGATATAAGCTCCAGTAAACGGCAGCAGTAACTATAACTGTTCTATGGTAAGTCCAATTGGACCCGTTGCCATAGTGAGGTGGAAAACCTCCGTACACCGAGTAAAATAACGTACGAAAACTTGACTATATGCTGGAAACTCCTGTATTCTGGATCTACTATGGTTAAATCAACACATAGTAAAAATGATTCCAGTAAGGACAATCAGCAGGAAAGACTAAACCCGTGGTGGATTGTGGGTTTTGTTGATGGCGAAGGATGCTTCTCCGTTAGCACTTTTAGAAATAAAACGTGCAAAAGCGGTTACCAAACTCTTTTTGAGTTCGTTGTAACCCAGGGCGAGAGAAGTAAAGAAGCGCTTGAAGCAATAAAAGATTATTTTGGTTGTGGAAATATTTATATTAACCGCCGCTATGATAATCATAACTACAATTTACTAAGATTCTGTGTTAGAAGACAAAGCGATTTAAAAGAAAAAATTGTTCCGTTTTTCAAAAAACACAAATTTAAAACTATAAAGCAGAAGCAATTTGAAAATTTCTGCAAAAAGTTAGGGGTTTAGAATCCTCAGAGACTATACGTCAGGTGCTCAAATTTTGAGTGAAGATATAGTCCAAGTCCCGCATTTTGCGTGGATATTAGAGCGAAGTTCCTTGTCGGGCGAGTTCCGACCCGCACGAAAGGTAGAATGAGTGAATAACTGTCTTGAACATTTACTCGGCGAAATTGAGATGGCCGTGAAGACGCGGCCTAATTGTACATGGACAAAAAGACCCCGGGAGCTTTACTGTAGCTTGGCATTTGAAAGTATATTCTAACTGTTTAGAATAGGAGGGAGCTTTGGCGAAATATGAAATACCTCTCTTTGGAATATGCAATCATTACCCCTTGCCGCACAAAAATTCGGCAGAGGGACATTGTCTGGCGGGCAGTTTAACTGGGGCGATTGACTCCTACAACGCAACGGAGTCGTATAAAGGTTGGCTAATCTTGGATGGAAATCAAGATGATAGTGCAAACGCATAAGCCAGCTTGACTGCGAGACCTACAAGTCGAGCAGGTGGGAAACCAGATGTTAGTGATCCTGTGATGCCTAGTGGTAGGCGCACAGCTTAACGGATAAAAGCTACCCCGGGGATAACAGGCTGATCGCATCCAAGCGTCCACAGCGACGATGCGGTTTGGCACCTCGATGTCGGCTCATCACATCCTGGGGCTGGAGAAGGTCCCAAGGGTCGGGCTGTTCGCCCGTTAAAGTGGTACGCGAGCTGGGTTCAGAACGTCGTAAGACAGTAAAATTGACCGTTGCTGTCTTCCTTCAAGCGTTCTAAAACCCCAAAAAGAGGAGATTGAAGGATCTCGCAATTGCGAGAGATAAATCTAGCTATATGCTGGAAACTCCGAGCATCTCAAACTACTTGACAAACAAGACTAAATAGAGAGATTATATCTCTATATGTTAAGTAAAAATGTTTTGAGCGCGGACGATCAGCAGGCAGCTGGTAAAAAAATGTCCAACGAATATCTAGCAGGTTTTACCGATGGAGAAGGTTGTTTTTACGTAGGGTTTGGTAAAAGAGCAGATTTGCCCTTAAAATGGCAAGTCATTACCGAATTTCATGTAAGCCAAAATCCGGGAGGTAAAAATGTGCTTGAAGAATTTAAAAAACGCTTGGGTTGTGGTTATCTAAAACCAAATCATGCGAAAAATCCAAAAGATAGATCTTGGGTTTTTATAGTCAAGAACAGAAAAGACCTGAAAGAAAAACTGATACCCTTTTTTAAAAAGCATAATCTTTTTACATCAAAAAAAGAAGATTTTGACATTTTTGATAAAACGCTTTCTATTATAGAAAATGGAGAGCATTTGAAAAAGGAAGGTTTCAAGAAAATAGTTGAATTGGTTTATTCTACGAAAAGGGTGACCAATAAAAGATATTCAAAGGAAATTTTTTCTAGAGCCTCAGAGACTACACGCTAGACCCGCCGATAAGGCGAGGAAGATATAGTCCGAACTGCATAGCGATATGTAGAGTGTAATAGAAATATTGCATCCTCCAAATAAAATTGGAGCGCAACATAATTGTCGGTCTCTATCCTGTACAGTCGTTGATATTTGAGGAGATTCGTCCCTAGTACGAGAGGACTGGGATGAGGGAATCCCTGGTGTGCCAGTTGTTTCTGAATAAGAGCATCGCTGGGTAGCTATATTCCCACCCGATAACCGCTGAAAGCATCTAAGTGGGAAGCGGCCTCCAAGATAAGATATCGTTTCAGCGCAAGCTGGATAAAACCCCTTGTAGACTACGAGGTTGATAGGCGGGCGGTGGAAGCACTGTAAGGTGTTGAGCTTACCCGTACTAATGGTTTTTAGAGTAGATTAAGTATCCTTCTCTTCACCTTTTAAAGAGTCAATAGAACTTTAAAAATTGAAGATAGAAATTTTCTGGTAATTTGTGCGAAGCGGCACCACCTCTTTCCATTCCGAACAGAGAAGTGAAACGTTTCAGCGCCTACGATACTAAGCATAGGCTTGGGACAATGGGTCATTGCCAGAAATTTTCTGTTTTTAATTCGAAAATCCCCGCGAGGGGATTTTTTGTGGAACAAGCGGTTGTTCGATGGATGGTTACGTGGTATACTTAGACAATCTTAAAACGAAAGGTGATAAATGAGTGGCAAAACAAAATACAAGTTCCAAATCGCAATCCTCAAGTAAACCGCTGACGATGGCGGAGCTTTTGGCAAAGCATCAGACCAGTTTGGTCAATGTTTCCAAAGGACAGGTTCTTTCTGGTACTGTTACTAAACTAACTTCCGCGGAAATTTTGGTGGACATCGGCGCCAAAACCGAAGCGGTGGTTTTGGAAAAAGATAAACGGATATTAAAAAGTCTTCTAACGAGTCTCAAAATCGGCGATAAAGTGACAGTAACGGTCTTAAATCCGGAGTCGGACTACGGCAACCCGGTGGTATCGCTTAGAAGGTTTAACGACGACCGGGTTTGGCTAAAATTGGAAGAACTCAAAAAAAATAAAGAGCAGGTCGATGTTACGGTAGGGGAATTAACCAGGGGCGGATTTTTGGTTTCTACCAAAGACGGCATTTCGGGCTTTTTGCCCAATTCGCAAACGGCATTTTTGCAAAATGCTCAAGAACTGGTCGACAAGGAAATTAAAGTTTCGGTGATTGAGTTAAATCGGCCTTTACGCAAAGTGATTTTTTCGCAAAAAGCCACTGTCGCAGCAGAAGATTTTGCTAAAGCGACCAAGAGCTTAAAAGTTGGACAGGAAGTAGAGGCGACAATTTCTAATGTAGCACCATTTGGAATTTTCTTACTAATTGAGCTTAATGATAAAAGTTTGGTTGAAGGCTTTGTGCATATTTCGGAAATTTCTTGGGAAAAGTTAGCAACAATTCCGGAAAGTTATAAAGCGGGGGATAAGCTCAAAGCGCAAATCAGCGGTTTTGACCGCGAATCAAAAAGAGTCAACCTCTCCATTAAAAACTTAACCCAAGATCCGTTTGCGGAAAGACTGAAAAGCTATCACTCCGACCAAAAAGTTTCGGCCAGCGTTTCCAAAGTACTGTCAAGCGGTGTGTTGGTAAATTTGGAGAAAGGCGTCGAAGGGTTTATCAAAAAAGAGAAAATTCCGCCGACTGTTTCTTATTCTGAAGGTTCTCAAGTGACTGCTACAGTAGTTGAAGTCGATGACAAAAGACACAGAGTTATTTTGGTTCCGGTTCTGACCGAAAAACCAATTGGATATAGATAAGGAGATTTTGCTGAGCTCTCCGCAAAAACAATTATATTATGGCAAGAATTGAAACTTCATTTGTCTGTCAGGAATGCGGCTACGATAGTCCGGCGTTTTTAGGGAAATGCCCGGAATGCGGAATGTGGAACACTCTTAAAGAATTCAGAACTTCTTCAAGCCCCGAATCACAAATCACAAATCACAAAAACCAGACGGACATAAAACCTCACAAATTGTCAGAAATTGTTCATCAAGAAAAAGACCGGTTTACCACCGGATTTTCGGAGATGGATAGTGTTTTGGGTGGAGGAATCGTCCCCGGAAGTGTCGTTTTATTAGCAGGAGATCCCGGAATCGGTAAGTCAACATTGCTTTTGCAGGCAGCCTTAAACATCAGTTTGAGTAAAAAAACAGTCCTGTATATTTCCGGAGAGGAATCCGAACAGCAAATAAAACTGCGGGCAGTCCGTTTGACAAAAAATCTTAAAAACGAGTCGCTTTTTTTGGCGTCGTTAACCGATACCAATGTCATTATTAATTTAATTGTCGAAACAAAGCCAGAATTTGTTGTCATCGACTCAATTCAAACCATGGAATCGGAAAGTCTCACGGGTTTATCCGGAAGTGTCGGGCAAGTCAGATACGCAGCAGCGGAATTTATTAAAACAGCCAAAACTTTAAATATTCCCACGGTTTTAGTCGGACACGTTACTAAAGAGGGAATGGTGGCTGGACCGATGATTTTGTCGCATATGGTGGATACGGTTTTATTCTTGGAAGGCGAAAAAAACACTGGTACTAGAATTCTAAGGTGTCTCAAAAACCGCTTCGGACCGATTGATGAAGTCGGTATTTTTGCGATGCAGGAGAATGGTATGGAGGAAATAAAAAATCCGGAGCAACTCTTTTTAAGCAAAGGAAACAATGCGCCCGGTTCGGTGTTGGTGGCCAATTTGGAAGGAACCAGAGCACTTTTGGTTGAGGTTCAAGCGCTGTTGGTTTATTCAAAATTACCGATGCCACGACGTGTTGCCAGTGGTATCGATTATAAACGCTTAGAGCTATTATTAGCGGTCTTACAGAAGCATGCTAGATTGCCGGTCGAACAAATGGATGTATTTGTCAATGTCGCCGGTGGGTTAAAGCTGAATGACCCGGCTTGCGACTTGGGAATTTGTTTAAGCATTCTCTCAAGTATTAAAAATATAAATTTATCTAGAGTGGTAGGAATTGCCGAAGTCGGATTATTGGGCGAATTGCGGACTCCGCCGTTTTTGGAAAAGCGGATTAGAGAAGCCAAAAAATTGGGTTTTACAAAGATCATTTCGCCCAAAAGCTACCATTCAATTGAAGAAGTTGTTAGAATATTAACGAAGGATGATACTCAGGAAGAAGGGTGGGTAAAGCAAAAAAGAGGATATGTCAGAAAGTGAAAGGTAACTAAATGGCAAAGAAGGAAATTAAAAAACAAAAAGAGGAAGCAGTGCCGGCGGTGCAAACGACTGAAAAGGGAATTCATTTTTCGCCGAGATTTGTGGCGATTTTGGCCGACGAAGTGGCTAAAACTGTCGCCCGAAGATTGCCTTTAAGGCGTTCAAATGGCAAAAAAAAGAAAAAACCAAACGGCCACTTGGACGGCGCCATTTTCTTGGACACGTCGGCGATTATCGACGGTCGCATTTTTGACGTGATTAACTTAGGACTCTTCCGCGGCAATTTTGTGATTTTGGAAAGCATTCTTTTGGAGCTAAAACATATTGCCGATTCCAAAGACTTGGTTAAAAGGGAGCGGGGTAGAAAAGGCTTGGAGCTTTTGGAAAAAGTGAAAAAAGTCAAAGGTATTAAACTAATCGCCATTTCCCAGGAAAAAGAAAAGCTGTTGGGACTGGATAAATTAAAGGAAGTTGATGAAAAATTAATTCAGGCGGCTAAACTCAATAAAGGAAGGCTTATCACTTGCGATTATAATTTAGAGAAAAAGGGGAGTATCGGTGGCGTTTCGGCGGTCAACATGAATACTTTAGCCAATGTCTTAAAAATTATTGCGGTGCCGGGCGAAACTTTGCATATTCAAATTCAGCACTCGGGCAAAGATGCAACACAGGGAGTAGGGTATTTAGATGATGGAACGATGATTGTGGTGGAAAATGCCGCTCAATATTTAGGGAAAGAACTGGATGTGGTAGTTTCAAGAGTTATTCAAACCAGCGCAGGGCGCATTCTCTTCTCCAAAAAACTGCTATAATTCCCTCATGAGTTTGGGAAATGAAGCTTCAGAAGGAAAAAGAATTCCTATGCCGCCAATCGAAATTATTTCTCCTGACGGGGAAATTTCTCTAAGAACATATTCACTTGTAGACGCAGAGGAGGCATTTGCGCTTATTGATAGAAACCGGGATTATTTGTCTCAGTATGGCGAGGATACTGCCAAAAAATATCCGGACTTGGAGTCTTTTCAAGAAAGTATTCGTCATCCTCAAAATCCGGCGCGTTTAAGATTTGCTATCAGAAATAAAGCAGGGACTTTAGTCGGTACAATTAATCTAACTCCTGATAAAGATGTCCCGCAAAAAGGCGAAATCGGCTATTATCTTGGAGCAGAATTCCAGGGGCATGGATACGTGAACCGAGCAATAGGATTATTAACTAATTACGCTTTCCAAAGTCTAGGATATACCAGTTTATTTGGTAGCGTTGCGCCGGAGAATATACGTTCAATAAGAGCGCTCATAGGGAATGGTTATTCAATGTCAACTGCAAGAAATCATAAAGGACGATTAATTTTGACTAAGGAGAAACCTTCCTAAAACTTCTAACTTCTAAAAAGGTGATACGACAACCTGCCCAATCGTCGTATCACCATTCTAGCTTCCAAATATTGATATAAAAATATCAATCCGTATCAAGTAAATCGATAACTTTTGGCCTCATCAATTTTCCTTGACAACGTTTTATTTATTTGCTATTAACTCTAAATAGGTAATTAGTTTTATTTCCTGCCTAAAGGACTAATTACCCTTTTTCCAAGAGCATTGCTTATCGTACAAAGAGCTTATTATCCAAGTAACGAAAGCGATGCTCTTCTAGTCCTTGTCTCCGCCAGCTGGCGGATTAAAGTAAAACTACCGGTACACTAATCCCTTTTTCCAGCAGTTTTTTAAACTGCTCACGTCCTTGCCTAACTAATATTTGCTGCTTATAGTCTGCGATTGTCTTAACCGCTTTCTTTCCCCTGATGCTTAAAATTCCGAATTTCATAATCTACCAGAATTGTACCACAGGTTGTCAAGAGAATCAAACCTATAGCACCAAAGAAAATAAAATCAGTATAAACTCATAGTAAATTATGTATCGTTTAGCTTGGTTTGACGGCCTTCTCTGTTTTTATTGAGTAAATGTGGATAACAGGGGGAAATTTTATTTTTCCTCTTGACAAAAGTTATTTTTAGGTAGTTTTAGGTGGTTTTGATGAGCGGGGAGAAAAAGGAACGCAGTGGTGGTTGGTAGTCATAAAAGGCTTTAGACTTAATCCAAAGCTTAATCAAAGACATAATGTTTCGCTTAACGTCCGAAAGATAAATTTTGGGGTCTTTACGATGAAAGTGCAGAAAATCTTCGAGATTAGCAAACTTTCCGTAGGGCATCAGCTTCATAAAAATGTCGCTGTAGATAAAAGGATTTGAGTCGGTAAATTTCAAGATGTCTTTGGGAAGGAGAGTTTTATTGATTAAAACCGTTTCAAATTGCATGGAAATGCCATGTAGCGGGTTTTGGTAAATAAGGCTGTTTTCGGTCGGAAAATCGCTACGGCCGATTTTTTTGCCTCGCTCGTCGATAAAAGTGCATTGTGAGCCAACGGCCACCACATCGCTGTTTTTTAAAAGGAAATGCAATTGTTTTTTGAGCCGGTTAGGGCTAGAAATGTCGTCGGTATCCATAAAAGCAATAAAGCTACCTTTGGCTTTCTTAGTCAATCTGTTCAGGGTAACCGCAATACCATATCGCTTGACGTTTTTATAAATCCTGAGCCGTTTGTCTTTCTTTTTCAAGGCATGCAAAATCGAGCGCGAATTGTCCGAAGAAAAATCGTCAACCGCAATGATTTCAATCTGCCTGTAGGATTGGTTCAGAAGACTGGTGATACACGCCGCAAGCGTCGCACCGGCGTTGTGGACAGGCAATAAAACTGAAATTAATGGCTTTGTATTTTTCATAAATCTAGACAGAGGCAAGTATGGATTAGTGTAGGGCAGTTGTCATTTTGTGTCTGTAAAGCATATCATAATCCGGCTTCCGAGTCAAGTTTAACCGCTCTTTTTCGAGGTCTTTTTGAGGCTAAAATTCGTAAAAAGACTACGATTATAGGCAGAAGAAGGATTATAAATCCCAAATACTCCAAATACTGTGGCAGATAGACAATCACGAGGTTACTTTGCTCTTTATTGCTTAAAATCCAGCCGTTTTCCCAATTATTAACCAAGACGTGGTTTTTAACTTCGTTACCAAACAGGAAAGGAAAATTTTCGCTCCAAAAATTCAAACTATTTATTGCATAAGCTTTCCATCCTGGGTTAAAGGACTGGGAAAGAATAATTGGGGAATTGTTTGCCGGCGTAATGTTTTTAATTAGGTAGAGACTTTCATTCGGATGCATAACAGCTTGATAATTTGCTTGCAAACTGGAGATTACTTGTTTGTTACTTATTGTTACTGTGGTTAAGAAATTGTATGGAATAGGGTACAGTTCGATGCTACCAAGATAATTGATCGTGGAGTCATGATTAATTGACATATTTTCAAAATGCAAAGAGTAGCCACGGCCGAATTCCTCCTGTGGAGAAAGAATATAGGTATCGGTTGTAAGGCTGTTAGCGGCGCTAAGATAGGTGTCCATGGGAGAGTAGTAGGTGTTATCGTTCGACAACCAAAAATGTAGGTTTCTGCCTGTTTGGTTGGCGTTTTTGATTAACAAAGCATAGCCTTGGTTGTGAATTAGGTTAGGCATATCTAGGTTGACGCAGGCCGTAGCAAGCTCAGATTGTAGCTTAAGAGTGGTTTGACCATCAACTTTTGCAAGGGTGGCCAAATACTGTTGATTATTGAAATTGTCGCAATTTTTAACAGAGTTTACCAAGGTATTATCAGGGTTTGCCTTAAAGCTTAAGTAATTATCTGTTACTTTTGGTATTTCCACTTCCATTTTCGCACCTTGCGTAAGAGTGGGTAAAGGAATATTTGCCTGTTTAAAAAGCGGAAATATCTGGCTGGCTTTAATGGTAATAATTTGTGAAACATCTTGGTTTTTAATCACAATAATATTGTCCTGGACGGTTGAAAGGAAGGTAACGCCTAAATTAGAGGTTGAGTTTGAGTTAAACTTATAATCTTTGATCCCATTGATGTTTAATTCAATATCACCTTTAACATTAATGGGAATAGAGACGAGGGGAATTTTCTGACTATTTGCGTAAACTATGGTTTTTTTACCTCCATTTACAATTGAGATTTCCGGAGTTTGTAAGACCACGCTTAAAACAAAGTTGTTTTGTGTTTTTTCGAACGTAAAACTGGCGGGAATTATTTCTTCGCTTTCGGTGAAAGCCTTCAGATTTAATTCGGCTCCGGAACCAGTTGGTGAAAGAGGAACGCTAAGAAGAATATCATTCTCTTCATCCACCATCTTATATGCAAGGTCCGACTGGCTTTTATTGGAAAAGAGAGAGCGTAGCGGATAAAAATTTGCTGGTTCGTTACTATTTTGATAGTTTCCTAAATCGGTGTATGCTTGGTCAAAATTTCCCCAGCTGTAGCCGTTGGCACTATTTAGCGGCGAAGAAAAAACAAAGCTTTTTGGGTCGTCTTTAAGCCCTACTTTATAAATATCAATGTTGCCAAAGCTGGCTGCTTTTTGAATTGAAGAGTTCTCGTTTATCAGAGAGTATATTTCTTGAGTAGAAAGAGACAATGGAGAAGAAGGGTAAATTAAATTTTTATCCAGCAAAAGCCAGTTTACCTGGTATTTATTGAGGACGTTTCTAAAAGCAAGCGGATTTTTAGTATAAATCGTATTGGCAAGTTCCCAATAATAGTTCTCGTTGGTGCCTGACCAAACGTCAAAAGCCCGATCAAGAAGCGGTTGCTTTATCCCGTACCATAAAAAACCGGAGCCGCCGTAGCCCCAGTTGTAAAATTCCCAACCCCAAAAAGTCGGTTGGGGGAGATTAGCAATTCTGGTGTTTTGATCTTGCTGTTTAAAGTAATCAAAAACTTGAAAGTATTCTTTCGGCAGATTAATTTTTTCTTTGGCGTAAAAAAGCTTACCTTGAAAGATGGGAAAGGCAAAAACGAGTAAAAGCAGAACGGAGAATAAACAAGCAAAAAATATACTCAAGTTAAGATTTTTTCTTAATATACCAATGTAATTTACTAACGTATATATTCCTAAAACAAAGAAGACAGAATAGCAAAGGGATAAAATGATTGAGAATTTGGTAAACGGAAAACGGAAAACTGCATGGAGCAAGGGAAGCTTGGATAAAAGCAAGTCAATGATTGAAAAAGGGAAAGTAGCGGATGCTAAAAGCGTAAAAGCACCAATGAATAACAGTAAAAAGATAGTGTTAACTGCCTTTTTTTGTTTTATGGAAAATAAAGCGCCGACTAAGGCTACAGCAAACAATAGATAACCAATTAAGTTGATGACCAGGTTCGAGAAATAGTTTCTCCACGGTTCTAGCATATACGTAGAAATTCCTTGAAGATTAGGATCGACATTATTAAACCAGAAGCCTTTTAGAAGCATTACGTCGGTTATTCCTCCGAAAGCCTTATTTTGTAGATAAACGGTTTCGGTTGACATCTGATTGATTTTTGCCAAAAGTGCGACTTGAGAATTAGTGACTACAAAAAAAATGAAAGGTAACAACCAGAAAGCATTGATAACAAGAGTAGTTAAGATAATTTTAATGCCGGAATTAAGAGTTTGTCTTGTTTTTTGAGATAGAAGATGTATCAATAGAATAGTTAATAGGATTAAAAAGTAAACGAGGAAAATAGTCGGAACTTGTGATTGTGACATTGCCAAAATATTAATAATTACAAAAAAAGCAAAGTTTTTGCCGGAATTTTTTCTTAGATACAATATTGAAGACAGAATTAGCCACGGCAGAAAGCCAAAGTGAGCAATAAAGGGCTCGAACGGAGCGTAGAAAGTTTGAATGGTGGAAAGATTAAATAAGTAAAAAAACCCGGCAGTTAAAGATAACATTCTACTGACAAAATCGTTTCTGTTATCAAAAAATACGTTTTTCAGCAAAAAATAGGCTCCAAAAGCACCGGTTGCCAGCATCAGAAAGACATAAACTTGTCGGACCAAATTAAGTGGAGCAATAAAAGAGATAAGCGTTATAAATATTTGTCTGATTAAGTCCGCAGCATGGGCATTACCTGCCAGAAGACCTAATCCTTGATATTCTTCCCAAACAGAAAACAAGCCACGTTGTAAGTTTAGGCTGTTTCCGAGTTCCGTTTGCAGATTGTCCCAACCGATTAAAAAGGTATGAGAAAGATTTTGGCTAACTATCAATAATAGTGCAGCCAGGATGATGAAAAGGGGGAAGTGATTTTTAATTATTCGCCGGAGCGAGTGAATAAATTGCATTTATTTCTCCAATCTTATTTCTAAAAAGCACATCATTGTAAATTTTGGCAATCCTTATAAACG
>JBEKQB010000005.1:0-12846 GCA_049520155.1 Candidatus Levyibacteriota bacterium | reverse complement strand
AATGTTAATGGGCAGCATTATTACCGGATTATTCTTGGGCATTTCAATGACGACCGGCGGAGCAGCCTGGGATAACACCAAAAAATATATCGAAGAAGGAAACTTCGGCGGCAAAGGCAGTTTTGCCCATCAATCGGCAGTCACTGGTGACACCGTCGGCGACCCCTACAAAGACACCGCCGGCCCGGCCATTAACCCGATGATTAAAGTTTTGAATATCGTCGCATTACTAATCGCACCCTTCTTGATTTAATTCGTATTGAATTAGAAATTAAGAATTAAAAATTAGAAATTAGTTTTTATGTCTGATATCGGCAAACTACAAAATACAGAAATCGCTTTTGAAATGAGACGCGCGTACCTTGATTACGCGATGTCGGTGATTGTCTCGCGCGCACTCCCAGATGTCCGCGACGGCTTAAAACCGGTCCACCGCAGAATTTTGTTTGCGATGCACGAAATGAATTTAACCCATACCGCGAAATATTCAAAGTCCGCCAAAATTGTCGGAGAAGTAATGGGAAAATACCATCCGCACGGCGATGTTCCGATTTATGACTCGCTGGTGCGTTTGGCACAGGATTTTTCCATGCGTTATCCCTTGGTTGACGGACAGGGAAATTTCGGCTCGATGGACGGGGACCCGCCAGCGGCCATGCGTTACACCGAAGCCAGGATGGCGGCGATTACCGCCGAGATGCTTCTGGACATGGAAAAAGAAACCGTCGATTACCTGCCAAATTTTGACTCCACTTTAAAAGAACCGGTTTTCTTGCCCAGTCTTCTACCGAATTTATTGTTAATGGGCAGTGAGGGGATTGCCGTTGGCATGGCCACTAAAATCCCGCCGCATAATTTGGGTGAGGTAATTGACGCGGTCGAATACCTGATTAAAAAAGCCAAGATTACGACCGAACCGCGTTTTTCCATTTCTTCGGAACTCACTGTTGACGAGTTGTTGGAATTTATTAAGGGACCAGATTTTCCAACCGCCGGCGCGATTTATGACTGGGCGGAAATCAAAAATGTCTATACCACCGGTCGGGGCAGAATTTTAATCCGCGGCAAAGCCGACGTTGAAGATATCGGACAGGGCAAATCCGCCATTATTATTACCGAAATTCCGTATCAGGTCAATAAAGCTTTATTGGTGGCAAGAATTGCGGAATTGGCGAAAGAGAAAAAAGTCGAAGGCATTTCCGACTTACGGGACGAGTCCGACCGCCACGGTATTCGCATCGTCGTGGAACTGAAACGGGACAGTAGCCCCAAGAAAATTTTGAACAATCTTTTCAAATACACTGCTTTGCAAACCAGCTTTCCGGCCAACATCGTGGCTTTAGTTGACGGCACACCGCAAACCTTGAATTTAAAAAAAATCTTAGAAGAATTTTTAAAACACCGCTATTTGGTAGTTAAAAGAAGAAGCGAGTTTGAACTAAAACAAGCCAAAGCAAGACTCCATATTCTAGAGGGTCTAAAAATTGCGGTCGAAAATATCGACGCGGTCATTAAAACCATTAAAGAATCCAAAGACCAGGATGACGCCAAGCAGAACTTGATGGGAAGGTTTAAATTATCGGACCTCCAGGCAACAGCCATACTGGACATGCAGCTAAGACGACTGGCGGCGCTGGAACGACTAAAGATCGAGGAAGAATACCAGATGGTCAAGGAAACGATTGAGTATCTGGAAGACTTATTGGCGCATCCTGCCAAGATTCTTATTGTTATCGGCGAGGAACTGACCAAACTTAAAGAAAAATACGCCGACCCACGAAGGACTAAAGTTTACAAAAGCAAAGTCGGCGAGTTTTCCGAAGAGGACTTAATTCCCAATGAACCGACCGTTATAACTTTAACCGACACCGGTTATATTAAAAGACAAAGCTTGAATAGCTTTAGGACACAACAGCGCGGCGGCAAAGGGATTATCGGCATGACCACCAAAGAAGAGGATATGATTGCCGACATTAAATATCTGGAAACCCACGACAACGTCCTGTTTTTTACCAACAAGGGGAAAGTCTACCAGATTAAAGCTTACGAGATAGATGAGTCATCTCGAACCAGCAAAGGTACCGCAGTTGTCAATTTACTAAATATTGAATCGGACGAAAAAGTTGAATCGTTTGTTAACTACAAAACCAAAGGCTCTGAGGCAAAGTATGTTTTTCTGACCACCAAAAATGGCACGGTCAAAAAAAGCGCTTTGTCGGAATTTGAAAACATTCGAAGAAGCGGCATTCTGGCTATCAAGCTTGATAAAGGAGACGAACTGGTCTGGAGCAAATTGACCAGTGGCAACGATGACATCTTGCTGGTGACCCGAAACGGCAAGTCAATCCGCTTTACCGAAAGAGGCGTTCGACCGATGGGCAGAAACACCATGGGAGTCAGAGGAATTTTAATCAAAAAAGACGCCAAGGACGACCGGGTAATTCAAATGGACGTAATCGGCAAAGGTCAGAAATCGGAAGTCTTAACGATTATGGAAAAAGGCTTGGGTAAAAAAACCGGCGTTGACCAATTCCATGTTCAGGGAAGAGGAGGTCAAGGAGTAAAGGTGGCCGAAATCACTGAAAAAACCGGTAAAGTTGTCACATCACAAATTATTCCTCAAGGCTCCGAGGAAATCATTATAACTTCACAAAAGGGACAAATCGTTAAACTGGGAATTAACTCAATTCCGCGGCTTTCCCGAGCGACCCAAGGTGTAATCCTGATGCGCTTTTCCGACAAAACCGACCGTGTCGCTTCGGCGGCGTGCATCGAAAAATGAATTGATGAAAATAGACGGACGACAAATTTCATCACGAATTCTTGAAGAGCTCAAGCAGAAGGTAGCTGCGCTAAGAAAGATTGGAGTTGTACCAACCATGGCGGTAATTCTAATCGGCGACGTAGAGTCATCTAATGCCTATGTCCGGCAGAAAGAATTAAAAGCTAGGGAGATTGGCGCCACAACCAAAATGTTTCGCTTTGACGAAAACGTCACCAACGAAGAAATTGAGAAGTTGATTAGGCAATTGGATAAAAACTCTAAGATTCACGGCATTATTTTACAGCGACCAGCACCGCAAAATATTCAAGTTGAGCGCTTAGAAGAATTAATTTCGCCAAAAAAAGAAATTGACGGGTTTGGGAATAATTCTTTATACACCGTGCCGGTTGCGGCGGCGGTGTTTGAGGTCTTGGACGAAATCTTTGGCAACTTAAGCGAGGAGAAATCTTTTGTCGATTGGCTCAAATCAAAAAAAATTGTCGTTATCGGCAAAGGCGAAACTGCCGGTCGGCCGATTATCGATTATTTCCACAAGAATGAGATTGAGCCGCTGGTAGTTGATTCAAAAACCGAGAATAAAAACGAAATTATTCAGCGGTCGGACATTCTTATTTCTGCAGTAGGGAAGAGGGGAGTAATTGACTTTTCAAGTCTTAAAAAGGGCGTTATTTTAATCGGCGTTGGCTTGTCGGCCAGTGACCAAGGAAAAACACAGGGAGATTATTTTGATAGCGAAATTGAAGAAATTGTCTCATTCTACACACCGACTCCGGGCGGAGTGGGGCCGGTTAACGTCGCGCTTTTGCTGGAAAACTTAGTGAGAGCCGCGGAGAATCTTTCCAGATAAGATAAGCCTCCAAAATCCACAATAAAACAGCTCCGTAAAAAACATGTGATTGCAAAAGAATTGGCACAGTATGCGGATTTGCTAAGTTGAGCGAAACGAGAACGTAGGAAATAAAAAGTATGAGCAGAAACTTAAGATTATTTTTCATTTTCTGAACGAAGAATAAAGTGGCCAGAAACGGAAAAATCAGAAAGACGAAATGGTGCTGCCAGGAAAAATTATTCACAATTAGATTAAGTGTTATCAGCAAACCAAAGTTCATATTCGTCAGCGCTTTATTTTGAAGAGATTTCAAAACGACCAAACAAGAAGCCAAAATAAAAATTATTGAAGCCGCATCGATTAAGGCAGCACTGAAAAAACTCTGCGTTAAACTCCTCCCAACAAGACCGGTTAAAGACTGATTATAATAATCCGTTTTCCAACCGGTTAGAAGTGTTGGCAAAAAATGCTGATAAAAATAAAGATTAGTTTTTGCACCGATAAAAACAAAGGCAATCCCACTCAATAAAATCAGAAAGCCTGCGAACGCGAACAAGAACTTCCACTTTTTCATCACAATAAATTGCAAAAGTAGGAAGGCTGGAAAAAGCTTAATCGCGAAAGAAAGGGAAAGCAAAAATGCAGACAGAAAATTTTTCTTTTGCTGCAAGAAATATATTGCCACGACAAACAACAGCAAGATAAGATTATTGATTTGCCCCATGCCTAAAGTAAATTTGACCGGAAAAGAAAAGCAGACTAAGCCGAGGACTATAAATCCTAGGGTTGAAAGAATCTTTCTGTTGTAGATTTTGAAGATTAGGTAAACCGACGCAAAAAGCGAGACCATGGACAAAATTGTCCAGATTTTCTCTGCCATGGCAAATGAGAATAGATTTAAGAATGAGAAAATTACAATCGACAGGGGAGGATAAATAACGCCGTTAAGGTAAGGGTTAACGGCTTTTGCGCCAAAATAATATTGACTAAAGTCCGGATAAAAATTTAAAAACAAACTTTTACCAAGAACTACAAAAGAAAACAAAAAGAGAAACAATGATAAAATCCTGACTGCTTTTTGCATATCCCCTTGACAATTACAGATAATCTGTCTTATCGTTATTATATAGTATTTATGAATAAGGCAAAGAGGATGTTTTCAGGTAAACCGCCGTTTAAATTATTTCTATTTTTAGCCGTTCTTATTACATTACCAGCATTCATTTTGGCTGCAAACACTAGAACAAATCTCCTGGAGCATGCTGCTTCCATCTGCAACACCTCTAACTGCCAAAGTTTTTGTTCGGGCATTTCCTATGAACAACAGCAATGCATAAATGGTATTTGCACACTCTATAATACTATCTATAATAGCCCCAGTTGCGGTGGTCCAACTCCCGCACCAACCTGCAACACCTCTAATTGCCAAAGTTTTTGTTCAGGTACCACCTATGAACAAAGAGCATGCGTTAATAATAATTGTACTATTATAAATTCCATTTACAATGACAGTCTATGTAGCTCAAGCAGCACACCAATTCCTTCACCAACTCTTGGACCAACACCACCTCCTTGCTCAAATGTAGGTGGCACATGTATGTACTCTTGCCCAACAGGAATTGCTGCAATCAAAGGGGGATGCCCAAGCTCTATAATGCTTTGCTGCAGAAATACACCAACGCCATCTGCGGGCGCTCAATGTAGGGCTGTTGGTGGATCTTGCATCGGCAGTCGAATTTGTATTTCTGCCAATGATTTGAAATCAATCGGAATGTACGATTGTACATCGGGAACTATCTGCTGTAAATCCCTTTAAGTTTTGTTATTGACACCTCTTTAGAAAAATCTTAAGATAGGTCTATGAGGGAAAGTTGGGCGGGAGCCATCATTGTTTTTTTCGTCGTCCTGTTTGTCTACACCAAGCTGGCCGGACCGATTCCTTTTTTTATTAACAGTGTCACTACCACCAAGACCGACCTTTTCTCTGCCAATGGTGAGGGGAAAGTAACGGCTGTTCCGGACGAGGCGACTGTCAATGTCGGCGTGACAGAGCAATCGCAAACCGTAACCGATGCTAAAAACAAAGTAAATCAGGCAGCTAATAAAATCATTCAGGATTTAAAAAAACTGGGGATTGCCGATAAGGATATTCAGACCACCGATTACTCCGTCACTCCAAACTATTCAAATGAAATTGGAGCTGTGCCGATAATCCCAATATTGCCAAATAGACAACAAGATATTACCGGCTATACCGTTACACAAAATTTGGAGATACAAATCCAACCAATCGACAAAGCTAATCAGGTTGTCGATGCGGCGACAGCTGACGGGGCAAATTTGGTCGGCGGAATTAATTTCACCTTTAGCGATTCGCTGAGTAAATCGCTGGAAGAGAGAGCAACCCGAACTGCAGTCGATAATGCCAAAGCCAAAGCACAAACTTTGGCTAATGCAGCCGGCATCCATTTGGGAAAAATTGTAAATGTGGTTGAGAACTCAAATCAACCGATGCCTTTGATGATGGCCGCGGGAGTTGCCAAAAACGACCAATCTACCCCAACCAACATTACTCCGGGAGAAAATAATTTGACAGTCGACGTAGTCCTTTACTACGAAACCTACTAGTTATTTGTTTCCGCTGTGAAAGTGTTTGTGGACATCGTGTAATTGTCTATTGGTAATATGGGTGTAGATTTGGGTAGTGGCGATATTTTTGTGTCCAAGCATTTCCTGAACCGAACGGATATCCGCACCGTTTGTTAATAAGTCTGTGGCAAAAGAATGCCGAAGTGTATGGACTGTCGCATCAACAGGAATCCTCGCTTTTCGAACATATTTTTTAACTATCCGCTCGACACTTCTAACAGTCAACCGCATTTCCTCTCCACCGTTATCTTCGACAACTCTCCCGGAATAGCGGATGAATAAAGGTTTAAAAACATCCTCCCGCTTGTCCAGATACATTTTTATCCAATCAGCCGCCCTGTCGGAGACGAACACTAACCTGGCTTTTCCACCTTTGCCGATGACCCCAAATTCGCGTCTTTCCAGATTTACTTGGTCATGATTTAATTTGGTTAATTCCGAAACACGCAAACCGGTGGAGAAGAGCAGCTCCAGAATTGCCCGATCGCGGATTCCTTCTTTTTTAGATGTATCAATGCTGGTCACCAACCGGTCCACTTGCTCTTTTTCCAAAAATTTGAGGCTGTGGGACTCGGTTTTTGGCAAGTCAATTTTTGACGGCTCCAAAGTTTGGTAATCGTTTTTTATTAAGAACCTCAGGAATGAACGAAGCGCAATCACGTAATAATTTTGGGTAACCCTTTGTAAGGTCATACCTTTTTTATCGGCCCTGTTAGCCAGAAAAACCCGATATTTTCTGACTGTTGCTAAATCCAGATTTTTTAAATTTTTTCCAGGTAGGGCAGTGTCGAACCATTCGTTAAAGACATCAAGGTAATGTCGGTAATCACGAATAGTCAGTTTTGAACAATTCTTTTCAATCTCCAAGTTCTCCAAGAATTGACTAATCAGCTCAGGTAGGTTTTCGTTTTTCATATTCTGCGACGCGACTAGTTACATTCTGCGACATAGAATTATTTTTGTCAATGTTGACATACCCCAAACTCAATGGTAATCTAGATCTATGGCAGACGGACCTACTACAATAGACAAACCAAAAATTACGACTCGTGAACAAAGGGCAAATACAAATAGAGGCTCTGTTTGGACAAAGAGAGCTCTTGCGGCAATACTTGCGGCAACTGGCATAGGCGTAGCTGTTGAGACTGCCCCAGTCGTACAATCTACTATTAACGCAGGTAGTGAAATGGCTGACGCGATACAAAAGCCTTACTCGCCGGAAAATTCTAGCGCTAATCATGTAACAAGTGTTGATGAAGGCGGCGTTTTAAGACTTAGTTTAGATCCAAAGGCTCGATACAATGCGCTTATCTTCCCAGGGGGAGAAGACGAAAACGGACAAGCGATTTCGGAGGGCGGACTTATTCACGGGAACCAAATCCTAAACGTTGAAGGGCAAACAGTCACTCAAGGAGTCACTGAATTTGATATTAGAAATCCAGGCACTAATGACGCTGATCAGGTTCCATTAATCGTAAGGTTTAACAATGGTGGACAAACTGAAACAGCAGTTTTAGAACCCATTTTTACCGTTGACGGAATTCATATTCAACTAGGGAATCCAAGGCTAGTCAATGGAAGCGTTCAAAGAAATGATCAGGGCGGACGCACAGAAACAGGAACCGGCTTAGCTGTTGATCAAATAACATTCGTATCGTCTTCCATGCCAGCATCCTCAACTTCGTCACACTAAGCTTGATATACTCAAAATAATCTTCTATAATTCATTCATGGCACAAAACAAAAAATGCAAGTGCGATTGTCCATGCCATGAGATGTTCGGCGGAAAGCTGAAATGCCCAAAGTGTTGGTTTAATTGTCCTTGCAAGAAGAAATAATTGGAGCTACGAAAATCTCTCCTTCCACTTAGGTATAATTCGCTCAGCGGGAGGGTCTGCTCTTTTGTCAATGGGTATTTCGGGATCAATGGACTTTCCGGTTCTTTCATGAACCATCTCAAATAACGTTTGCACCGCAAATTTTATGTTCCCGGCCCCTGGATAATCTTCCGGATGCGCGAGATAATGTCGGTTTTGAACAACCACACTCTCCAAAACCTGCTCTGAAACGATAGTCGACCTCCTGCTTAATCTTCTACCTAAAGCATCAACGGCCAATTGCTCTGCGATAAATATCTCGACCAGTAATGCTCTCCGTTTCTGGGCCAGATCAGTTAAATCCATAATCCCAAACGCTTTCAAAAGATCATTTGCCTGAATTATCGATCTTGCTCTTTTACCAAGATCGTTAATTCTTTGTTGAATTTCTGCTTGTTCTTTTGGATTAGGCTTGCTGCCAGAGTCAACGGTTTCGTCAATCATAACTATAAAAGTATATTCTCCGAGGCTAGGGGATGTCAATAGTGGGAAATTTTTACAAAATTTAGCTTCAACTAGCCTCAAAAAATATTTATTTATTAACCCCATAGTAGGGGAGAGCCAAGAAATTCCAAACTGGGGAAAATATATAAGATAATTCAAGAAGAGAAGATAGCAATAACAAAACTGATTAAATATATCGACAAAAAATAACAGTCTGGAAACCACTTCTCTCGGAAACCGTGCGTGAGTGATGTCGTAAAAGTATTATTGTGCGACATAAACACATACGCTCACCTACAGCCAATTTCGCGGAATTTTTATAAGAGAAACGTTTAGAGGGAGATATAAGGATTTCTAATCGAAATGATTTACGACTTACTACTCCCTGTAACCTGTTACAATAAATTATTTAATATATGATGACTTATCGGGCTATCTTCTAAGAAGAGCGCTCCTGAAGAGACATTCGTATTTTTTTCGTACTGTTAGCTACTCAGATCTGGAAACACGTTGCGTCGGGCAGGCAGAGGGAGCCTGTCTAGCCCGTGAAAAGTCAAGCATAAATCCCGTGAAAATTAAGAAGTTATCCACATTAGCTTGAAAATATATCCTATAATTTTAAAACATATTCTATATCAAACTATATCAGATCTTATAGTTTTATTATTTCCCGACCCTTTAATAAGCCTTTACTCCACTTCCCCCTTCTCCGGTCAAGCCACAAAAAAATTCTTGAGGCTAGAATTACGAATTCAAAGCTATTTTAGCCGAAGTTGGTAAACAAAATGAGGAAAATAAATGATACCACTGTTACCCAAAAATACTCGAGTATTACTCCCCTAAATAGTCTTTTTTCAAACCAGGCTTGGGTCAATCCGATTAAGACATAGAAGATTGCTGTTAGGAAAAGTGCTAGCACCGTCGGCGAACCTTGCCTGAACCATAAAAAGATTGCTACTTCGACTAAACAAAAGGTTAGTGAAAGCACCCAAAAAATTTCCGACAGCGGGTTTTTCTCCAAAGTGTAAGTCCAAACCGATTGTAAAACCAGTAGAAATGAGTAAGCAAAAATTAGAAGTAGCGTTATGAAGACATTAATGTGAAACGAGAAAACAACGTTGGAAAGAAAGAAAAAAGACAAAAGGGCCAAAACCAATGAAACGGTTCTTGCTCCGGACAAAAGCGCGATGGTCCTAATCGAAGAGACGGTAAAGATGTTCTCGGATAAAAATAGCGAATAAAGCCCGAGCGCATACAGGCTGGTTATGCCTATTCGGGTAAACATTCTGGCTGGAACCAAAAGGTAAAAAAGCCCTAACGCCAAACTGTAGAAAAAAGGAAGTATAAAAACCTGCGGACTAAAATTATCTTTTAAATCTTCTTTTAGCGTTAAGAATAGAAAACCGACTGTTAAAAATGACAGCGCAAAAACAAGCGAAATTGCCGATTTGCCCAGAATATATTCGGAGAGAAAAAGTCCCAACGATAAAATGATTACCGCCAGAATAAACCGCTGCCTTTTGTTAAATAAAACTCTCCCTAAAAAACTTCTGATTTTTTTACGCTGGAATTTCCCCATTTTTTGGATATTTTGCATAAATATTATTGAAGATTGGTATAAACTTTCTGGACGTCGTCTAACTCCTCCAGGGAATTAATAAAATGCTCAATTCTTAAAAGCTTATCCTGCTCCCCTACCTCGACTGTCATAATCGGCTCCCTAATAAGCTCTGCTTCGCTGATTACAACGCCGGAAGCTACTAGAGCATCTTTAACTTTTGCTAAGTCTGAGAGGGGCGTATAGATAAAGACTTCATCCCCCACTTCTTCGATGTCTTCTGCTCCTTGCTCCAGTGCGATTGCAAAAATATCATCAAACGATTTACTCCCCTTTTGAGCAATAATCCGGCCGACATGTTTAAATTGATAAGAAACGGAGCCCGGCTGTCCAAAACTAGCCCCAGCTTTATTGAAAATACTTTTTACCTCCGAAGTGGTGCGCATCGCGTTGTCAGTGGCCGCTTCAACGATTACCGAAACTCCGCCGGGGGCAAATCCTTCGTAAGTTACTTCGCTGATTTCCCCGGCGTCTTTACCTGAAGCCCGTTTGATTGCCCTTTCGATATTTTCTTTGGGCATATTTGAGGCACGAGCGGCATCAATGGCTAATCTTAAGCGGAAATTGGAAGCCGGATCACCGATTCCCCCACCCTGTTTAACGGCAATGCTAATCGCATTGGCAAGTTTGGTAAAGGTCTTACCCCGTTTTTGGTCGTTAAGCCCTTTTTGCCTTTTAATTTGTGCCCATTTGGAGTGCCCACTCATAACAATAACGCTCTATTATACTGTTTCTATCTTGACTTTTGCAATAAACTCAGGTAGAATTTTGCAATCTTTTTAATCCATTTTTTATCCAATGACTTTAAAAAACCAGGCAATTCAAACAGCACTCCAGGGAAATTGGCACGAAGCCATTGTCATGAATAAATCTCTCATCACGGAAAATCCGGAGGACATCGACGCATTGAATAGACTAGCTCTGGCTTATTCCATTACGGGCAAACTAAAAGAAGCCAAATCAACCTATCAAAAAGTAATCCGTATTGATCCTTTAAACCCAATTGCTCTTCGAAACCTTAAAAAAATTAAGGATAAAAAATTCAGCTTGACGGCGAAACTTTCAAATTCCCAAATCAATAATAAATTCTTAGAAGAGCCGGGCAAAACTAAAGTCGTGGAGCTTGTAAACATTGCCCAAGCAAAAATTGTTGAATCGTTACGCACAGGCCAATCATTGGAGCTTTCCATAAAAAGACTGAAAATTTTTGCCCTAGAAGAGACACAGTATATCGGCGTCTTGCCGGATGACATCGCCAGAAGACTAATTAAATTCATAAAAGGCGGCTGCAAATATGAGGCTTATGTTAAATCATCCAATCAACATAAAGTGACTATTTTTATTAAAGAAATTAAAAAATCGACACGTTACAAAGACCAACCCTCTTTTACTTCGATTACCGACTCGCCATTGGTGTTGGAAAAAAGCGAAAAAATAAAAATGCAAACGCAGGACCATGAAGAGAAAGAAGAGGAAGAAGACTACTCCGAAGAAGAAGCACGCGAATGATAAATTACCCTATCTTTATCTAAACTTTTTTTGACAAAACCGATTTTAGGTTTTTCGTTAAGCGTCTTTAAAGACTTCAGCGCCAACAAGAAAGAGACCACCAATAGCAATGCAACAATTAGCCAAAACATATTTAAAAATTCAAGTTATTAACTTTATCTTTGCCGATTATGATTATAACATCCGCAATCCCCTTTTTGTTCGATTCCTCCACGGGAAATCCTAAATAATCACTTAACTTTTTGACTGTATAAGACTCAGTCTGGTAATAAATTATTTTTGAGTCATTTTGCGGGCTGTCGGCCGTGGTGACCAGAATTGGGTTTCCCCCAATGTTTGTAATTAGACTTGCCAGTCTTGAACCGACACCGGAAACATCGGAGGCGTTAATTACTTGAATACCCAAATTGTCTTGATAAATAGTCGGGTCGGTAAACGAAAGGGTTAAAATCGTGGCCTTTTGAGCATCATTCAAATCGGCCGAAAAATCCCTGTCATAAATCGAGCCTGCTTGCACGCTTTTGGCAAAAATAGACAACCGAAACGCATCAATAAAAGTTAACCCTTCAAGCGAAGTCGAAAATGGAGAGGAAGATTTTAAAAGTAGTGGAGCGATATCCTTATCTTGAATATTTTTATCGGATTTTAAAATTCCATCGATGGGAATTTCCAGGGTTTTTTCAAGCGCATTTCTATCCGAACTGGCGTTAATATTTACAATTGACATGGTTTGATTCTGGGGATTAAAAGAAACCAGTTTAGTTTGATTCTGTCCAACGAAACCGACGATAAAACTATGCGAACCATCAAATTTACTATCTTGAAATACCAAAAAAACTTTTAAGAGTAATGATACCGCTATTAGGCCGCAAACAAACAAAATAAACAATCCTGCCAGTTTCAGATTAGTTTCGTTTTTATTTTTTGACATAAATTGAGTTCTATCAAACGGGTTTTTTCTTTGAAATTAATTCAGGCATACTAAAAACAGGAGTGCCTCCTAAGCTCTCCTTGGCTTGTTTGTCTTTTTTGGGTTTTTTCTTGTCTCCCTTATAGTATCCCCCGAAACTTCCCATAAAATCACCTCCTCTAATATTAAAGAAGCTTTTAGCTTCAAAGTCAACGCCTTAGTAAG
>JBEKQB010000004.1:0-13068 GCA_049520155.1 Candidatus Levyibacteriota bacterium | reverse complement strand
AATCAGAGGAATTAGAAAAAGAAGATACCTGATCAATCTTTTCTCAAGTGCCGATTTTAAGGCGCAACTTGCATCTCTTCGGATGTTTTTGTTCTAACGGCGGTAGAAAAGATAAGGCACTATCCCCAAGAGGTTGACGACACTGGCCAAGATAAATAAGAATGTGAATCCATAGAGAGTGGCGATAAAACCACCTAAGGCGGTAGCCGAAGCAATCCCGATTAAAGTAATGGCGTCGTATAAACTCCACTCCGTTGTCGTCTTATCTTTATCGATATGCTCCGTAAACAAAGAATATTTGGCCGGTGACGCCACCCCGAAACCGATACCGATCAGGATATAGAACAGAAACAAAGCAGGAATGCTATGCGAGAAAGCAAAACCGATGTAGGAAAGACTCATCAGAATCATTCCCGAAATTGCCAGCAGTAATTTATTGCTGTCTGCTTTTCTGCTTAAATACTTTCCGGAAATTATTTCCAGGACCACTCTGGCAATCAAACAAACACTGTAGGCGGAAGCGGCAATCTGAATATTTCCGCCCTTGATATGATTAACGACGAAGATCGCAAAAATCGGGGTGACAAAATTCCAAGCCGACCATAAAAAAGTTTCGGAAATAATAAACGCTTCAACGATTTTATTGATCTGAAAATGGGAAGGATTCCGACCAATAAATGGTTCCCTTAACATAATTTATTGTAGGCATATTTGCCTTAAGAACGCAACTTAGAGTCGGCGCCGATGGCTTCGGAGATGTTTCTGAAACCGTCACGTTTGAGAAACTCCGCTAATTCCAGATTGATTTGTGCCGGAAGTTGCGGCCCCACAAAGATTAAACCGGTAATCAGTTGAATCAGAGTTGCTCCCAATTTTATTTTTCGGTAAGCATCCGCTGCGCTAAACACGCCTCCGCAACCAATGATTATAAGCTTTTTGCCGTACTTTTTATAGGCTAGAGAAATTAATTCGTTTGACCTTGCTTGAGTTGGCTTGCCGCTGAAATTTCCGGCCGGGAATCTTTTGACTTCTTCTTGGTCTAGCGCTTTGTCTCTGCGGTTTTTCTGTAAATTGCCGAAGATAACACCTGCCACTGGAAAGTTTACTATTACGTTAAGCATTGCTGTTGTTTCCTCATCATTTTTTTCAATTGGCATTTTAACAAACAGCGGCTTTTTTAAATTAAGGTTGGTAACCGCCGAAAGCAGCTCTCTGAGCTTTTCCGGCGGATAAAAACTGACATTGGTAGAAAGATTCGGGCAGCTGATATTTAATTCGTAGAAACTGAAGTTCACTCTTGATTTTTCAACCACCTGAAAAGCCGAGACCACGTCTTCCAGCGCCTGCCTTTGCGTAATATCTTTGGTCGTGTTGGATTGCCCAATACTGATGCCAACCGGAATTGCAAAACCGTTTTTTGAAAGTTTCCTGATAACTTCTTTTACTCCGGGATTTTTAAAACCCTTATTCACCATCAAAGATTTTGATTTTGGTAGCCGGCCAAGACGCGGCTTTGGATTTCCCTCATAAGCCTGGCTAGTAATGGTACCGATGGTCTGAAAACCAAAGCTTAAAGCGGGAAGAATTCCGGTCAGTTGCGCCTGGTAATCAAATCCGGCAGCCAGACCGATTGGGTTTGGGAAATTTATCCCGGCAATTTTTTGATTAAGACTTTTATTCTGCACAAAAAAGATTTTTTTGAGCAGAGATTTAGGGAAAGCAAGATTACCTAATTTTTCTCCATAACCGGTGATAAATTCGTGGACAAATTCCGGGTCTAACAGAAAAAACGCTCTTTTCAGAACATTTCTATAAAAAAATGCATACAGCCGCAGTGCGATTTTTTGCATTAGCAAATTATACAACAGAAACCTAAGAATTTCTTGAGGCTTTTATCTCTTGAATCGCCAGTTCTGTTAACTCTACCGCTTTCCCGATATATATTTCGGGCCGTAAACTTCTCAATTGAGTTTTTGTCTGAGGAGTAATATCAAGCTTGTCAATCCACTCAGACCATTCATCTAGGCCAATATGTTGTCCGCGGGAAAGGGATGCAACTATCGAGTATGGATCTTTTAAGGCTGCCCTTCTTAAAACGGTTTGTACCCCTTCTGTTAAAATCGTCCAGTTGTCATTTAGGGATGCCGCGATCGCCGCCTCATTAGGGTGAATTCTTCCTAAACCTGTTAATAAACTTTTATATGCTAAAAGACTATGTCCTAAAGCTACACCAATGTTTCTTATAGTTGTACTGTCGGATAAATCCCGCTGCAACCTCGAAACCGGCAACTTTCTCCCCATCCCTTCAAAAAGACTGTTGGCGACAGCTACGTTCCCCTCGCTATTTTCAAAATCAATCGGGTTAACTTTTTGCGGCATGGTCGAAGATCCGACCTCTCCTTTCTTTACTTCCTGGGTAAACCAATCATCACTGATGTATCTCCAGATGTCCTGGTCTATATCCAAAACAATTCCGTTGATAAGCTGAAAAAGGTGAAACATTTCGATCTCGTCTTCATAGGGATTGATTTGCGTTGTTATTAGATTTGGTTCAAGACCTAGGCTAGCAACGAATTTTTTCGAGAATTCTATCCAGTCCACCTGCGGTGCCGCCAACTCCAAAGCATTGTAATCGCCAACTGCCCCATTTAATTTACCAGTTAATTTCGCAGCTGCCAATTTTCTAACTTCTTTATTTAAGCGGGCGGCAAAGTTAACCATTTCTTTTCCCAAGGTGGTTGGAAGAGCAGGCTGCCCATGAGTTCTTGCCAACATCGGCATTGCTTTATTCTGATCAGCCAGTCCGACAAAAGCATCGACTACTTTATCTAGAGTTGGAACAAGAATATTCTTTCTAGCTCTATCTAACATCAAACGATAGGACAAATTATTAACATCTTCCGAAGTTAAACCGAAATGAATCATTTCCGTAACATCTTCCAGACTGGTTCCGGCAACCATTTCGCGGAATGCGCGCTCCATTGCTTTAACGTCATGACGGGTAGTCGTTTCTATCTCTTTTACTCTTGCTACCTGCTCTTCCGTCATTGACTCACCCATACTAACCAGTCTTTTCTTCTCTTCCGCGGTCAAATGTCTTACTAAACCGACATCAGAAAGTGCTACTAGATATCTGGCTTCTATCTCAACTCTGGTTTTAATTAACCCCATTTCTGAAGCATAAGGAGATAATTCGGAAACCCTTTCCCAATAACGCCCATCTAAAGGGGAGATTGCCGTTAGCTCATTTAATACTATCGCTGACTTAGCTGAGGGATCTGGTTTTTCTGACACAAAAGGATAATAGCATATTTTATGAATAAATCAATCTTGTTAAATTCCATGTTATAATTTGCTTGTGAACAAAGAAAAGCAAGGGCTTTATAATCCGGTCGTCGATATCTTAAGAATTATTGCTATTCTGGCAGTGCTACTTATCCATACCACGACCAGAACTCTGGAAGTCTCTGGATACGCGCTGACGAAAATTCCCTGGACTTTATTCTTAAACCAAGTTGGCCGCTTTGCCGTACCGCTATTCTTTATGATTTCCGGCTTTGTCCTTGAGCTAAATTATCATTTACACGAAAATTATTTGGCTTATCTTCAAAAAAGATTCAGCCGAATTGTCGTCCCTTATATTTTTTGGAGCGCCATTTATTATTTTTTTGTCTACTATAAAGACCGGGATCCGAACTTTTTCAATGCTCTCTTGCAAGGCGATGCATCCTACCAATTGTATTTTATCCCAGCTTTATTGATTTTTTATTTGCTTTTCCCATTGATTCATGATTTTTGCGAATTCTTGATTAATAAATGGGTGCTGCTCGTTTTTGGATTACTCCAGCTTTTAATACTCTATTACCAATACAACATTCAACCGCTACCAATTTATTATCCGATCGGAATTGCGCTTTTAAATTTTTACGTTTTTCTTTTGGGCATTGTTTTAGCCCGCAACCAGGAAAGATTTATAGCTTTTATCAGAAAATGGAAATTGCTGTTGCTATTTGGAACGGTTGCTTTTGCGATTTCTATTTTTTATGAAGGCCTGAACGGATACCTTAAGACCCACGATTATCTTACTTTTTATTCTTCTTGGCGACCAAGCGTTTTGCTCTATACAATCTTTATCGGCGGATTTTTATACTGGATTTTTGACCGGAAGCTGAAATATATTGCCGTCATAAAACAGCTCTCGCATCTTTCTTTCTTGGTCTTTTTTATTCACGTGATAATTCTTGAAGCTGTCTGGTATTCGATTGGTTTAAAACTTTTGCAAATGACCAACGGAAAAATTATTTACCAGATTTGGTTTGACCCGCTCTATTTTTTAACAGTGACTATTCTTTCTTTTACCACCGCTTTTATTGCCCATAAAATCCCCTATCTGAATCAGTTAACGGGCTAGGTAATTAAGGATTTTTAGGCATGTAAAAGCAGCCTAAGTATGCTATAATTAGCATAATGCATAAGGATTTTTATGCAAGCGGATTTCTTTATCACCCCAAGTCTCAGCAAATTCTCTTGCAACAACCAATTACTGCCGATTCAGAAACGGGCTGGTCCTTGTTTGAGGGTAAAAGCCTACATAAGGAAACCGCGGCGGAAACTTTTAGGCGCATCATCCGGTCCCAGCTGCATTTAGAGCTTAAACCTAAGCATATTTTCCCGATTTACAGCTATTTTCACGCCGATAAAGGTAAAGACAATTTTATTCATTACGCCATCGTCAGAAAATTGGAGACCTTTCCGAAGAGCAAAAAGACCGAATATACCTGGTTCACCTTTAAACAAATCCAGAAAATGCACATTCCGGACCAGATAAAACAGGATATTATCGTCGGCCAACGGGTCATTGACTCCGCGATGCGAAAATCCTTGGGCCAGCAAACGATTGAGTAGTCTTACTTAGGGTAATTTATTCTCCAGAAGCTTATTGTAAAGTACTAAATACTCCTTCGCATTTTTCTTCCAGGAGAAATCGGTAGCCAGTGCATGTTCGACCATCGCTTCGTAGACCGGCTTTTCGTTGCTCCACATCTTAACCGCTTTCATCACTTTTGCCTCCAAGTCTTCCGAGCTATAATCTGAAAACAAGAAACCGTTATAACCATCTTTAATCGAATCGATTAAACCACCGGTTTTGTGCGCTATCGGAATAGTCCCGTAAAGCATCGCGATCATTTGGATCAGTCCACATGGTTCATATCTGGACGGAATAACGATGAAGTCTGAGGCCGCATAGATCTGATGGGCCAGCGTGTCGTCGAATTTAAAGCTGCAGGAAATATATTTTGGATAAAAAGTGGACAACCATTGGAACCGCTCTTCCCATTCCTTCTCTCCTGTTCCCAAAACTACAAATTGGAAAATGGTCTGATCAACTCTTCGAAGCATTCTGTGTAAAATATCCAGGCCTTTTTGCTCCTCGGAAAGTCTGCCGATAAAGCAAAACATTGGAATATCCTTCCCAACTTTTAGCCCAAGTTTCTTTTGCAGGAACTCTTTATCCAGAGCTTTACCCTCTTTCCAATCATAATATTCTATTTTTCCACCAACGCGTTTTTCGGTTGGTCCATAAGGGAATCTGACCGCACGGCTCCTGGTGGTATGGCGCCAATCGGTATCTATTCCGTTAAGAATTCCATAAATCAGCCCCTCTTTACCTCTTAAAATTTCATGTAAACCGTATCCGTATTCCTCGGTCAAAATTTCTTTGGCGTAGGTCGGACTAACGGTGGTAATGATATCAGCGTGGATAATTGCTTCCTGTAAAAAGTTGATTTGTCTAGTTTTAATTTCCCATTGCAGCGTCCGGCACAAATTTGGATTTACCCCCATTTTTTTAATAATATCCACCGATGTTTTCCCTTGAAAGGTAAGGTTATGAATTGTCAGCAGGGTTTTAATCGGCAGTTTTTCCTGTTTTAGCAAAAGAGGGATAAGGCCCCCATGGTAGTCATTGATATGCACAATATCGGGTATCCAGTCTAGAATCCTACTTTTGATCAGCTCGACTACCGCTTTATCAAAAAATGCCCAAGTTTCTACCGGAGTAACTACGTTAAGATATTTTCTGTTTTTTAAAAAATAACCGATAACTTGAGTATAAGGATTTAAAGCCTGCCAAATTTCTACTCTCGTCTTCTTCCCGCCGTATAAAAAATTAAAACTGCCAAGTTTTGTTTTTTTATTCCGGCCGAATTTAACGACTTTGTAGTAAGGGATAATGACACGGACATCGACATCCATGGTCTTTAAGGCACCGGGTAAGGATCTAGCAATATCGCCAAGCCCTCCGAGCTTAAAAAAGGGGTCGTTTTCCCAAACGACGAAAAGAACATTCATTCTAGAATAATTATATCAGTTTCGACTTTGGGATGTTTAGTCTTTTTATGATTGAAAGAATAAAGCTGCTTAATAAAATGCGGATTAGGGGAAAGATACTTAATTTTAAAAAACTTTCTGTGGTTATTATCTTTAGCTAATCGAAAATATTGAAAGCAGATTTATTGTTTCAATCTGCCTTTACTTTGTCTATTATACCAGTTATGTACTGATAAGTCAATGGAACTATAGGATTTATTAAAGGACTATGATTTGCGATAAATTTAGCGGTTTCGGTTGAGAGAAAAAGATTCTTTAACTCTTTGGGGGCGAAAAAATCAAGCAGCTGGTTTTCTTTACGCTGTATTTTGTTGACGTTATCGTCTGTTAATTCCGCGCGGTAGCAAGATTCGGATAGAAACTCGACGTTATCTATTTTGATACCCGCCTCTTTTTGCACTCTTCGACTTAAAGCCTTCTCGAAAGATTCTTTTTTCTCCCTAACCCCACCAATTAAGCACCACGGATGTTGCTCTTCGTCAATAACACTTTTCTGCTTGTGCATCAAAAGAACTTTTCCCTTATAGGTTAAGAGGATAAGACTTGAGGGAACACTATTCACACTATCATTGTACTCTTATTGGAAGAAGAAATGTTGGGAAGAAATTTTTCAGACTGTTTTAGTGTTTTTTATTTCGTTCGTTATTGCTTTCCCAATCGGCGATGAAGAAACAGATTAAAAACAAAATCAATTCAGCGGAAAAAATCAGAAAATAGGGATGGTCAAGAGCAGTTTTATAAAGATTCCAGAAAGCGATTAAGGCAACGCTGATAAAAATAAAGGCGACCCCGGATTTTGGAATAAAGTACCAAAAATTTATCATAGATTGTTTTTCCCATCCTGCCAGTTTTGGTAAAATAGTAGTCCTTTATTAGTGGTTTTTTCAATGCGGCCCATTCGACTTAGCTCAGGGTTTTAGGCCTTGAATTAATTTTTCTTTTTGAACTTTCGATAATTGTTTGAGTTCGTATTCGCGCTTGAGCGCTTCGGAGCGGGTTTTGAAAGTTTCGCAGTAGACGAGCTCGAAAGATGGGAAACTACGGACGTATTTTGAAGACCTGATCGTTTTGGCTTGATGCTCTTTGATTCTTTTTTCTAAATTATTGGTCTGCCCAATATATAAAGTGTTAGAAGAGGTGCGGAGAATATAAACCGTGTATTTCATTAGCTGCTGGACTTGGATTCGAACCAAGATGAACGGATTCAGAGTCCGCTATCCTACCATTAGATGATCCAGCAATGAGCTAATTTTACTAAACTTTGCGAAGAAAAGCTATTTAAAGAGTTTTAGGATGTGGGGAACGAAGATTAGAACTCCCACAATTATTGACCCCATCGCGGTCAAAAGCACCATTCCGGCAGAAACATCCTTGGCAATTTTCGCTTCAACCCGATGCTCATTCGTTAATAAATTTACGACTTCTTCAATCGCCGTATTAATCATTTCCGTACAGATAACCAGTAGAATCATGACTCCCAAAATTCCCATTTCGAAAGCGTTCACTTTTAGAATTATGCTGGCGATAATTACTAAAATTGCGGCAATAAAATGAATTCGAATGTTGCGGTTGAATTTTAACGCATAATAAATTCCTTGGAAAGCATACTTAAAAGACTTCAATAAGTTTGTATTAACCATATTTAATTATATATTTAAATATAACATATAATGCCAATATTGTTGCTACTCCGAGTAAAGTTCCCAAAGCTGTCTGAAGTAAGGTATGATTTCTGGTCTTAATTCTCGCCCAGGCAAGCAAAGGCAGGAGCAAAATTCCAAACAGGGCTTTCCATCCTTCGGCAATCAGTAAAGACGTCAATAAAGCTGACAAAACAGCCATGTGCGCGCTGGCCTTGGTGAACATATTGACAACCCCAAGAACGATTAACCCTAGAATTATCGCGATGGTACCGATGATTAAAATGCCTGGAGCATGAAACAGGAATAAAGCGGCGAAATAGATAAGTGTCAAAACCATTCCGATCGAAAACAATAACGGCCTTTGTTCTCTTCTGGAGATATCAAAATCGGAAAAAATACCAATTCTGATGCCAATCAAAATCGCCAAAAAGTAGACAAGAATAAAGAAGACTGAAACCGCTGTCCAGACAAGTGAGAGAGTGACGCTTCCGGTTTTTTCGTACACCAAAAAAAACGGCACCGGAACCAGAATTAGCAGAGGATTTAAGACTAAAGAGATGATTTCCCCAATTATCTTTGTCTTAGTCATAATTCTAGATTCTTGATGAAAAAATCTTTGCCGTAGATTTGGTTTAATTCCAAAAGCCCAATGCCCTGCTCTTTTCCGCTCAAGAGAAAATATATTAATTTGAAAGGCACGTTTTTGGTTTTGGAAAAATTTTTGAGGGCAGCCAAAAATTTTTCATTCTCCCATTTCTTATCTCCCAATTCGCCTATTATAAATTTGTGAAGTTCTACCGCTACTTCTTTTTCTTCTTTTGTTTTTTTTCTGGCTGATTCTCCTTCTGAAATTAATTTTTTGAAATCTGCCAGAGTCCTCATTCGACTTTGCGCCGCACCTATAATTATTCCTTTAGTTGTTTTATTCTTATTAAGAACATTTAAAACTGCAGAGTCTTGAGAGTAGTATTCCCTCAATCTTTTTTCTAATTCACCTTCATCAAAGCTCCTGAGCCAAACGCCGTTGAGCCACTCCAGCTTCTGAATATCAAAAATCGGACTAGCGGAATTGACATCTTCCAACTTAAAATTTTTAGTCATAAAGTTTAAACTCATTTGTTCTTGATTACCGCCCGGGTTCCAGCCTAAAAGCGCCATAAAATTTAATAGAGCTTCTTTAACAAAGCCTTCGTTTCGGTAATCCAACGCCGATTTTGCCCCGTGCCTTTTAGACAGTTTGGTTTTGTCCGGACCCAAAATCACCGGCATATGCGCAAAATTAGGCGGTGTCCACCCGAAGCTTTCGTACAAAAATAAATGCTTCGGCGTTGAAGAAATCCACTCTTCCCCCCTAATAACATCGGTTATCTCCGTTAAGTGGTCATCGACGATGTTTGCCAAGTGATAGGTCGGGAAACCATCGGACTTTAAGATGACAAATTCGTCAACATCTTTTCCCAAAAATCTGATTTTTTTATTGCCGATTTTATCTGTCCACTCAAACGTTTTTCCTTCCGGAACTTTTACCCAAATTGCCCCTTCTTTTTGATGAGCAATTTTTTTATCCAAGAGCTCTTGAACATATTTTTTGTATATTTCCAGCCGCTCCGATTGATGGATAGGCTTCCCGTCATATTTCAATCCCAACCAGTCCAAAATTTCCAGAATGGCTTTTTCCGCTCCGTCGACCACTCTCTTTTGGTCGGTATCCTCAATTCTTAAAATAAATTCTCCCTTATTTGCTCTGGCAAACAGAAAATTGTACAAAGCGGTTTTCGTGTTGCCAATATGTGGAATGCCGGTCGGGCTGGGAGCGAATCTGACTTTAACCATACTTGCATTGTAGCTTATATTTTCTCTATACTCAATATATGTTCACCTTAAGCCAAGCCAGCTATGACACTAAAGAAATTCTTAAATGGGGCGGGTTGTTTATCGCCGGGTTTGTAGTCATTATCGTTTTTATCCAACTAATCTTAATCGTCAAACAGGCGATTTTCCCAAGCCCTCCACCTAGACCAACAGTCGCTTTCGGTAAACTGGACCCGCAACTTTTTCCCAAAAGCGTCACTGCCGCAAAACTCACTTACAAAATTAATACTTTAACCGGGTATCTCCCAAGCCTACCTGGACAAGTAAAAGTATTTAAAATACAAACTTTTACCCCGGACCTTTTAAATCTTTCTAACGCCAGCGGGAAAGTGGCTGCTGCCGGTTTTAAATCTGCCCCAGTCCAAATCTCGAGTGTTAATTACCAATGGAGTAATACCGATCCAGCGGGCTTAGCGCAAAGCATAAACATGAATATTGTCACTGATAATTTTGTCTTGACTTCAGACTTTCTTTCCAATTCATCGATGCTTACCGGAACATTACCTAACCAAGATGACAGTATTAAGGCTGCAGATGCTTATTTAAACCAAATTAATACGTTTCCTGCCGATATCGATACCAGCAAAACGAAAACCAGCCTTTTTGCCATTCAAAACGGCTCGCTTGTCCCAGCTACGAGTTTTGCTACTGCCGGGACGGTTAGAGTCGATTTTTTTCAAAAAGACGTCGACAATCTACCTATTGTCTATGAGCAGACTAATTTTTCCAATATCAATGTTTTAGTCGGTCCCGAAGGAGAAATTTTTCAGGCACAATATTTCTACCAAACCCCAACCAGCGAATCTGCAACTTACCCGATTAGAACTTCTGCCCAGGCTTACCAAGACTTGCAAAACGGGGCTGCTTATATTACCTCCTACGATGACTCTTCTTCCACTGTCTCTATTACCGATGCATCTTTAGCTTATTACATTAGCAGCCAAACACAAAGATATCTAATGCCGGTCATTGTTTTTCAGGGGAGCGATAATTTTACCGCTTATGTCCCCGCGGTTACGGATGAATGGATAAATAAGTAAGGTTGTTTGAAACCAAGTCTAAAAGTATTTGCGTGTCAGAAAACCGGTCGGTACTCCCCATCACGACGATAATAATGGTTTTGCCCTGTTCATCTTTTGAAGTCACCAGCACCTGACCCGCCTCTTCGGTATAGCCGGTTTTGACACCATTAACTCCATCTTCGCCCAAAAGAATATTCAGATTTTTTAAGTCATAAACATCGGTATTGCTGACATCGCTGATTGTTTGCTCTTTAGTACCGACAATTTTTCTTATCTCGCTATTTTGCATCGCAAAAGAAGCCAGTCTTGCTAAATCAAACGGGGTCGTATAATCTCCTTCGTCCGCCAAACCGGCGGGATCTGAATAATGAGTGTTATACAGTTCAAAACTCTTGGCTTTAGCATTCATCGCTTTGATAAAAGCCGCTTCTCCACCGGGGTAATTTTGGGCAATGGTTAAAGCCGCATCATTGGCCGAGGGAAGAAGCATCGCATATAAAAGATTTTCAAAAGTCATTTTTTCACCCTCAAGAAGACCTAAAACCGAACCCTCATCTGACGGCTTATTAACGGTTAGAATATCCGATAGTTTAAAATAGTCAAGTGCAACTAAAGCAGTCATTATTTTAATTGTTGAGGCTGTTGAAGACCTTAAATCGGGATTTTTGGCATACAGGACAATTTTCGAATCCGCATCCATAATTATGGCGCCAGTTGCCGAAATCATTGGCATAAATTCTGTTTTAATAATCGGCAGTTTTGCCTCCTGGGAAATTTTGAAAGGGGTGGGATACACTGGGCTTGTTTCTAACCACAACCGAAAAATTGAGGAGATAAGAATTAATACCGCTAACACAAACGCTAGAAAAAGAGGAATAAACAAGAAATATATTGGCTTAATTAGCTTATTTGGAATCTGAAAGCCTTTCATCTACTCTTTCCATATCTCGCGGGAAAAGCGAAGCTTCTCGCACATTGGGAAGCTCTAATATTTGCATCGTCATTCTCTCTGCGCCAAAAGCAAACCCGCCCTCAGGCGGAACGCCGTAACGGAAAGCCTCTAAAAACATCTCGACTTTTTTAGGATCCATTTTCCACTCCTTAACATGTTTTATCAACTGAGCGTAATCGTTAATTCTTCTTCCCCCGGATAGCCATTCAATACCCCTGCATAAAAGGTCCATTCCCTCATTGTACTGCGGCTCATCGGGATTAGGATAAACGTAAAAAGGTTTATTTTTGGTCGGATATCCATAGATAAAAACAAAATCCGAGCCTGTTTCCTCTTTTATAATCGAGCAGATTTCCCTTTCGTCTTCCGGATTTAAATCTTTTCCTCGGCGCACGTCTCGACCCGAATGTTTAAATATTTTTTCTTGAACTTCTCTTAAACTTAGGGTTGGGGTTTTATCAATCATTTTTGGCAGCGTCGCATTGTAAATTTTAAGCTCCTTTTCACACTCTTTACCAACTCTTGCAAGTATAAAACGAACAACGTCTTCGGCCATATCTTTGACGTCCGTCCATGAATCAATAAAAGCCATCTCCGCATCCAAAGAAACAACTTCGGCCAAATGACGGGTGGTGACGCTTGGCTCTGCCCGGAAAATTTTATTCACCGAAAAAACGCGTTCGAAAGCAGACATCACGATTTGTTTATACAGCTGCGGACTTTGAGAGAGATAAGCTTTATGGCCAAAATAATTAACTTCGAACACTTCTGCTCCGCCTTCGGCAACAGCGGGAACGATTGCTGGAGCTTGAAATTCAATAAATCCTTCTTTCTTTAAAAATTCTCTAAAACCATCTATGATAACAGCCTGAACTTTAAAAATAGCCTGGATTTTGGGATGCCTTAAGGTTAAGGCGCGGTGATCTAAAAGCGTTGGCAATTCAAGTTTAAGCTCATCCCCTCCCATATCAAACGGTAAAGTTTCGGCTTTGGCTAGAATTTTAATTTCAGTGGCTTCGATTTCGATTGTTCCGCTAATGATTTCTTTATTAACCGCATTTTCCGGACGCTTGTTAACCTTGCCGGTGATTTCAACCACAAATTCCGGTCGCAGCTCCTGCGCGACTTTGTGGGCGGCTTCGGAAACTTTAGGGTTGACAACGACTTGAATAATTCCGTCCCGATCGCG
>JBEKQB010000003.1:0-13416 GCA_049520155.1 Candidatus Levyibacteriota bacterium | reverse complement strand
TGACGGATTTTGCCCCGGCTGTAAGATGGGTTTTGAGTTTTTCCTCAGTTGTCAGATGCCCCGTTGACTCAATTACCACATCCACATTTAAATCTTTCCAAGGCAAAAGTGTGGCGTCTTTTTGTGAAATGACCGGAATTTTTTTATTGTCGACCAATAGATATCCGATTAAACCTTTAATGGCGGGGTTTTCTTCGGCGACCTGATAAGAAACATCCAACGAATAAATCGGGCCGTACGAAGTGTCATATTTTAAAAGATACATCCAGCCTTTGATGTCTGTAGAGGAGCCGGCATTAATTGCCACCACTTCCATCTCCTGATAATGTCTTTCCAAAATGACGCGGTGCGCTACCCTGCCAATTCTCCCATATCCATTAATCGCAACTCGTATCATAGGATTAGTATAACAAAGTTTTCAAAAAATGGACACGAGGAAGTTTATAAAATATTATCTTTGCTCCGAGGGATAGATGACGTTAGAACCTATGTTGCACTAGGATTTTGAACTGTCTGAATTACAGTTATGCTATCTGCCACTACTTCAAGCTCGGGGAATGAAGTACTAGTATCCGGAATCCCAAATCTGTCCGTTTCTCCAAAGCATATGCTATTCGTAATTTTCACATCTGCTTTTGAATTATCAAGCGAAAGTATAGGCTTATCATTTGTATAGCAGTCTGCTTTGTCTCTGGCAAGACCGTCACTATTACTGAATATAACTTCATAATTGTGGCTTGCATAGGCTTGAGCCTCAGGGTCAGGAGTATTACAAGCGCCCAATGCAACACTAACAGCTAAGAGTGCTCCACCAACTCTACTAAGTTGTCTAAAATTGATTCTTCGTGGCTCAATGTCTTTCATGTTCACGAAATATAGCACAACTGATTGTTGTTGTCAATACTATAAGATTTTGATCCGAGGAATGGACTCGAACCTTTTTATTTTTGTTCAAGAACGACTAGTCCGGGCAATTTTTCTCCAGCCAGGAATTCCAGCATAGCGCCGCCGCCGGTTGAGGCAAAAGAAAACCCTTTCAACAAATTCTTTTTCTTGAGAAAACCTAAAGTATCTCCTCCCCCAACAATGGTGAACGCCGGAATTTTTATAATTCCTTCCGCCAGAATTTCCGTTCCTGCTTGATACCGCTCATCTTCAATTTGCCCTAACGGCCCATTCCAAACGATGGTCTGGGCATTCTTTAAAACCTGCAGGAAATTTTCAACACTTCTTAACGTAATGTCTTGTTTATTCTCAATAGTATCTGCCATTAAAAGCATTGACCTGCCGGGAACTTTTTCGTGTGCCAACCTTAAAAGCACTTTATCGTTTTCGACAATCTCTCCGCCAACCAAGACATAGTCGGCAAAACCGTGCATTTTCTCCACCAACGGCAATTTGGTTTCAATTTTTGCCCCGCCAATTACTACTCCTAAAGGCCGCTTGGGATTTTCCAAAACACCCGAGAGCACTTTTACTTCTTCCAGCAACCTTAAGCCGGCAAAAGCAGGCAAAAATTTAGTCACGCCAACAATTGAAGCGTGAGCCCGGTGCGAAGAGGCAAACGCATCATTAACAAAAACTTGAGCGATGGAAGCTAATCTCTTGGCAAACTGTGGGTCGTTCTTCTCCTCTTCCCCGTAGAACCGAATGTTTTCCAGAAGAAAAATTTTATCGGTAATTTCCCATCCAGCAAATCCTCCCACTTTGGTCATTTCAAACTTTGAACGGTGTACTTTGAATTTTGAATTCAGCCATTTTGCCACCGGCAAGAGACTTAAACCTGAATCCTTTCCATCCGGCCGCCCAAGATGTCCAACTATTATAATAGTCGCGCCTTCTTCCAGCAGATATTGGAGAGTTGGGAACCAGGCTTTTAATCTTGAATCATCCCCAATTACAGCATTTTTAATCGGCACATCTAAATCGGCACGTAGCATTACCGTCCTATTTTTGACATCCGCGCTTTTAACGCTTCTTAAATCTTTCATTATTAGTCTGTGAATTCCTGACAAAACATTTCTCCGTAAACCCCTCCATCGACCACGCCAATTCCAGCTTTTCGAAAGTCCTTAGACAGGATATTTTCTTTATGCCCCGGACTTTGCATTAGCCCATTCATTGCCAAACTAACGCTGGGGGCTAAGGCCAAGTTCTCTCCTGCGAAATTAAAACTGATATTCGCTTGCGCCATCCGATCAAAGGGTGAGAGTCCGTTTTGGGAATAATGCGAAAAATATCCGTTGGCAAACATATCTTGGCAATGTGCTATGCCGACATCTGTGAGGGCTTGCGAAAAAGAAAGCGCCGGAATCCCCCGTGCAGTTCGCTCATTATTTACCAGTTGAAACATTACTTGCTCAGAAATCTTATCGATACTTGTTTGTTTGGTTTTAAAATTAAGGTTAACGATTTCATTGCTTTGCGGCTCAACTGTCAAGAAAGACAGTGTGTCATTGACTGCTCCACCGAAGATGTCATTCCAGTCTTTAGCAAAGCCCTGGGTGTTAGCAACTAAAACATTGCCGATTCTAGCGTTTAGAATCGACTGTCTTAAAAACATCGAGAATGGCAAAGCGATAATCAGACTAAGGACAAAAGAGCACAATAATAAACCTGAACAAAGCCCCGGAATAATCCCCAACAACTTACTGACTATTCTAATAGGTCCCACTTTTGGAACAAGTAACCGGAAAAGCGACACGTGGGCGACCAGTATTTTCAAAACGACATTGGCGGCGATTTCAACCAGAACCGCAACTATAAAAAACCCAATCGCGTTGGCAAATCCGTGGGAAATAGGCAAAAATTTAATTAGCAGTGAGGCAACCCGGCCGTAAAAAGTGATTCCGGCCAGAAAAGATAAGGCGAAACTTAAAAAGTCCAAAGAAGCGACTAAAACTCCCAATGCAAACCCTTCAACAGCATAGAAAAATAACACCACGAGCACAAAAATATCAATCCAGTTTAACCCTACCACTGGAATATACAAAGAGGTAATCGTTGTCAGAAACGAGGGAACGTTCATGAAGTAATTATAGCAATTCCCTAAAAACATTGTCAGCGTAGCGGATTGGTGCTATTATTATTAAACGTCAACTACACGGAAATGAAGCTAAATTTACCTAAAAGCTTAACAAAAATATTTAACTTAAGAAAACTTACCACCAAAAAGATATTACTGATCTGCGGGCTTTTGCTGTTGGCGTTCTCTTTTTATTATTTTATTTTGCGCGATTTACCCTTGCCGACAAAATTAAGCAGTACCTCTAATCCTCAGTCAACGCTGATTTATGATCGCAACGGCAAATTGTTATATAACATCTACGACAAAAAAAATCAGACTTTTGTACCGTTATCCAGTATCCCTATCTATATGCAGGAGGCCACCATTGCGATTGAGGATAAAAGTTTCTATCAACACGGCGCCATCGATCTCCGCGGCATTGCTAGAGCTTCTCTTTCAATTGTTTTGCACCAGCAAATCCAAGGAGGCTCGACTCTCACTCAACAGTTGGTTAAAAATAGTCTTTTGACCCAGGAGCAAACTATTCCGAGAAAAATCAAAGAAATCATTCTGGCCTTTGCCACCGAAATGGTTTATTCCAAAAGCCAGATTTTAGAAATGTATTTAAACCAGACACCATACGGCGGCACTTCTTATGGAGTTGAGGCAGCGTCAGAAGCCTATTTTGGCAAACCGGCTAAGGATTTGGATCTGGCCGAATGTGCACTTTTAGCCGGGCTCCCACAAGCGCCGACCGAGTTTTCCCCATTTGGCGCCCATCCCGAAGAAGGGAAAGATAGACAAGTAGAGGTTTTGCAGGCAATGCTTGACCAGGGATATATCACTAAGAACCAGGAGCAAAAAGCCGAAAAAGAAGCTTTAAAGTACAAGAAATTTACCAACGACATTCAAGCTCCCCATTTTGTCTTATACATCAAGGACCTCTTGATTGCCAAGTACGGGCAAAATTTGGTTGAAGAAGGCGGCTTAAAAGTAACCACTAGTCTTGATCTAGACATCCAAAATTTCGCTCAAGACTCTGTAGCAACAGAGGTCAACAAATTACCGACCTATTATCACGTTACTAATGGCGCAGCTTTAATTACTGACCCCGCCAACGGCGAAATTTTGGCGATGGTTGGCAGCAAAGATTATTTTGATAACGCGATCGCCGGCAATGTCAACATCACCACAGCACTTCGCCAACCCGGTTCTTCGATTAAACCGATTAATTACACTGTCGGGCTATTAAACGGCTATAACGCCGCTACCGGTTTTATCGACCAGCCAATCTGCTTTCCAAACCAAGGCGGACAAAATTATTGCCCTCTAAATTACGACGGAAAATGGCACGGGCTGGTGGAAATGCGCTACGCTTTGGGCAATTCCTTCAATATTCCGGCGGTAAAAATGCTTGAGCTAAACGGCGTTAACGCGATGGTGGCAACCGCTTCGGCGATGGGCATCACTACTTTTACCGATCCGCAAAAATACGGGCTGTCTTTAACTTTGGGCGGAGCTGAAGTGAAAATGGTCGATATGGCTACCGCTTTCGGTGTTTTTGCCAATTCGGGATACCGGATTAACCTACATCCGATTCTAAAAGTGACCGACAAAACCGGCAAGGTTTTAGAAGAATATACGCCTCCTTTAAGCCCAATTTTTGGCGAAAAAGTGCTGCCCGACGGAGTAGCTTTTATCATCTCCGATATCTTGGCCGATAACGGAGCGAGGCTTGCGGAATTTGGTGATAATTCGGAACTGAAAATTCCCGGACAAACAGTTTCGGTTAAAACCGGCACCACCAATGATTTCCGCGATAATTGGACTATCGGCTACACTCCGTCGATTTTGGTCGCTACCTGGGTCGGTAACGACGACAATTCACAGATGAGCGGACTAGTCTCGGGAATTACTGGTGCTGCCCCAATCTGGAATGATATTATGTCCCATCTTTTAAAAGGTCGCACACCGGAGCCGATGTCAAGGCCGCCGGACATCATCCAAAAAGCCGTCTGCGCCGACACGGGTTTTCCAACTACCACTGGCGCTACCGGCTGCCCGACCAGATTTGAGTACATGCTTAAAGGTACCGAAAACTCGAAGGGGAAAATTACCATCGGCGACACACAGGTAGATAAAACCACTCAGGATTTACCAGCTAAAGGGCAAACTGATAATCTGGAAACTAAGACGGAAACCGTTTACACCGATCCAACCGGCGACAGGTTCTGCCTAACCTGTCCACATCCTAGCTTAATGCCTAGCCCAACGCCTACTCCTGCCCCTTAAGCTCGGGCTTTTCAAATAGCTATACCTATAGTATAATCAGCAGACTTACTTACCAATTATGCAATTATTGATTCTTTTGATTAATACAGTTATTTTGGTTTTAACCGAAATCGGAGATTTTGTCCTCTTCTATCTTGGGCTGGTTTGGAAAGCAAGCAAAGCTCTAATCAAGTTAATTTTTCGTTTAATCTTCGGCGCTTTTAAATTTATTGGGAAATCCACCCAAAAAAGCTTGACGTATAGTCAAACCGCAAAGGCAAATATTGTCAATCGAATTAAGCTAATTAACTTCCGGTTGCTGCTTTTTTCAAAGAGATTTAAACGTCAACTTCGACCCAAAAAGAAAGCAAGGCTTAGCAAGAAAAAAGAGGCTAAAGAAACGGTTATCACTTTCTTTCCTGCTCCCAAATATTACGTCTTAAAACTAAAGTATTTTGTTGTCGGTTTTTTATTTTGCGTTATTTTTGTACTAATTCCCTTTTCCATCTACACGTTTTTAACCAGCTTGCCCAACCCTAAACTCTTAACCGAAAGAGATTTCCCACAAACGACCAAAATTTTTGACCGCAACGGCACATTGTTGTACCAAATCTACGCCAATGAGAATCGGACTTTGGTGTCCTTGAACTCTATCCCGAAAAATCTGATTAACGCCACCATCGCCATCGAGGATAAAGATTTTTATACTAACCCCGGTTTTGATATTAACAGCATCATCCGCGCAGCCTTGGCCGATGCTTCGGGAAAACCAATTCAGGGAGGCTCAACCATCACCCAACAGCTGATAAAATCGACACTTTTGACTCCCGAAGTCAGTCTCACCCGGAAAATAAAAGAGATTGTGCTGGCTTTTTGGGCGGAAAGGCTTTACTCAAAAAACCAGATTTTGGAGATGTATTTCAACCAAGTCCCCTACGGCGGCACTGCCTGGGGAATCGAAGCGGCGGCGGAAACTTACTTTGGTAAAAATGTTAAAGACCTGGATTTGGCGCAAAGCGCTTTTTTGGCTGGCATGCCACAGGCACCAACGACCTATTCTCCATACGGAGATAATCCGACTCTTTGGAAACAAAGACAGACTGACGTCTTAAATAAAATGTATGAACTTAGCTATATTTCTAAAGCACAGGATGATCAAGCTCTAAGTGAGAACCTGACTTTTCAACCTCCGCAAATTCCAATTTATGCCCCGCATTTTGTCATGTATGTTAAAGACTTGCTAGTCCAAAGGTATGGGTTGGCAATGGTCGAAAAAGGCGGATTAAACGTTACCACCAGTCTTGATTTAAACCTGCAGCAAGACGCTCAACAAATTGTTACAGACGAGGTTACCAATGACGCTTATCTAAACTTGACCAATGGCGCGGCTTTAGTGACAAATCCTGCCAACGGCGACATTCTGGCGATGGTTGGTAGCACTGATTATAATGCCCAAAACGGCGGCAATGTTAACCTAACGACTGCATTAAGACAACCGGGCTCTTCGATTAAAGTTGTCACTTACTCCACCGCTCTCTCCGACGGCTTTACTGCCGCCAGTATTTTGGACGATTCGCCAATCACTTACAATATTCCCGGCTCAGCACCTTATTCACCGGTTAATTACGACGGCACTTTCCACGGCAGAGTACCATTACGCATCGCTTTTGCCAATTCATTTAATGTTCCGGCGGTAAAAACTTTGCAAAAAATCGGTATTCCGGCGATGGTTGATATGGCCAAAAAAATGGGTATCACCACTTGGGGCAATCCCGACCAGTACGGCTTATCGCTGACTTTAGGTGCCGCTGAAGTCAAAATGACCGATATGGCCACCGTTTATGGTACCATTGCCAACCTTGGCAAAAGAGTTGATTTAGACCCGATTCTAAAAGTGACAAACTATGACGGCAGTGTTAATTATCAAAAACAGGAGGAGTTGCCAAATCTAGTACTTGACCCGGGAGTGGCCTTTATTATTTCTAATATCTTGGCCGACAATAGCGCGCGCTCTTTGGAGTTTGGTCTAAATTCGCCGTTGAATATTCCCAATCACACCGTTTCGGTTAAAACCGGCACTTCGGATAATAAAAGAGACAACTGGACTTTCGGGTTTACGCCAAACTATTTGGTCGCGGTTTGGGTCGGTAATAATGATAATTCGCCAATGAGCCAAACGCTGGCTTCCGGCATCACCGGCGCCGCGCCGATCTGGAATAAAATTATGACTTTGCTTTTAGGTAATGCTTCTAGCGCTGCTGAGCAAATGCCCGATGACGTGGTAATAAAAAAATGTCAGGGCAGAAACGAATATTTTATTAAAGGGACCGAAAATGCGCCGGATTGTAATTTTATCGCCACCCCCAGCGCAACTATTATTCCTCCCAGCGGACATTAGGAGCCATTATTCAGGCTTTCCCAGTAGAAAACCGAGGAGGATTCCTAGTTTCTTGGGATTAACAAAGAAGGCCGGCACTTTTTTCATATATTCTTGGTATGAAGGCCCAAAACGCACAATTAGCTCCTTTTCTTCGACAAAATGGATATGAATATAGAAACCTAGAAAATAAACAAGGGAAAAAATAATCGAGTAGAGAGTCAGTGTGGAGAACATTCCGCCCAAACCAATTAAGAGAGCTCCTGCGTATGTCGGATGGCGAAGCACAGAATAAATTTTGTGATTTTGAATTTTACTTTCTTTGGGAAAATAGAGGTAAAGCACTGTCATGTAATCAAAGCCAAACGTGTGCAAGGAGCGCAATGCCATCGCAATTCCAAAGACAGTGAAAAAAACCGCGAGAGCTATTTTTGCCCAAAGTACTGTCGGCCCCAACTGATAGAAATATTGTTCGGGCAAAATTGTTAGAAATCTAAGTGGTGAATGCACCCAGAATGCAGACGAGAATGACCAATAATGGATAAACAGATTAACCGACAAAGAGAGCATGCAGGAAATACCGGCAAAACCCGCAGGGAAAATGTGTTGGTAAGAAAGCTTGCCATATTTGGTTTTCAGCCGATCTTTCCAAAACCACATCTGGTATACGAGAATTAATCCAACAGTACAAACTATTAGCTCTCCAACTAGGGGAGACAAAGAAAGTAAAATCGGGTTAATGTCCCTAAGCTTAGCTATCCCCGGTAGCGAATCAAATCCCATCATCACCAAAAGGCTAAGCAACAAGATAGAGAATGCATATAGGGGCAGCAACAATAGCTTCCTGCCCGACAATATTGGATTTTTTTCTTGGAACTTATCAATGCCTTTTATTAGCATGAGGCAATTATAGCACTTTCCTTTGAGGCTAAAAACACACTTTCGGGCCTAAGTGCTAATTAAATTTTCCAGTTTTTCAAAAGAATTTAGAGGGTCACTGTTTTGAAAAATAAAACTGGTTGTCACAAATCTATTAGCCCCCGATACTCTGGCGGCAATAATTGACTCGTCGGTTATTCCTCCGTCTATTTCTATCGGAATAATTGTTTTTTCTCTCAACTCTTTTATTTTCGAGAGTGACCTTTGTAAAAAAGCTTGACCGGATTTGCCCGCCTTAACTGCCATTACAAGAATTGCGTCAATATCGTCGAACGGAACTGTTATTGCGCTTACCGGCGTATCAATATCCAGCGCCAATCCGACCTCGCCAAAGATTTCCCCCTCGGCAATAAACTCATCAATGTCTTGCATCTTTTCAATGTGTCCCAAAAATCTTTTAAAACCCGCTTGGGCTAAAGGCTTCACGTATTGCGTCGGATTTCCCACCATTAAATGTGCTTCCAGAAAAAAATCATTTTTATATTTTGCAAAAGAACTAAAATCCATAAATGAAGAATTCTCAGAAAATTTTCCGTCCAAAAAATCGATGTGCACTGCTTTAGAAAACGGGCGGATGATTACCAATTTTCTTTCAATTTCCTGCCAATCTTTTTCTAAGATTCCGGGTATTACGTTATGCACAATTTTTATCTTCAATCTTTTTAATTTCGTCTATCCTTCTAATATGTCTTTGGTCGCCGAAAAAGGGGGTTTTAAGGAAAACGTCGACCAGTTTTTTGGCGTTCTCGAAAGTTTCAAACTCTGCTCCCAAAGACAAAACATTGGCATTATTATGTTGTCTTGAAAGTTCTACATTCTCTTTGGAAAAACCCAACACCGCCCGGACATTTTTAAATTTATTGGCAACTATCTCCTCCCCCGCTCCAGATTTGCCAAAAATAATTCCAAAAGATTCCGGGTCATTTTCAATCGCTTCTCCAACTTTTGCAATTAAGTTTGGGTAATCATCGCTCGGGTCGATGGAAAAAGCACCACAGTCTACTACTGCATAATTTTGTTGTTGCAGATATTTTTTGATTTCCTCTTTTAATTTAAATCCGGCGTGATCCGCTGCTAAATAAACTTTCATCTTCTTGAATTATAAATTGGGAATTTTCGCCCTACTGTCCTATTATAACCAAAGCGTCTGAGGAAAAACTATCGGGAAGATCGGAAGTAGCATTACCAATGGTATAGTTAAAACCCAAATCTTTTTTCAGAAGAGCCAGAAAATCGCTTTTACCGGATTTAACTTGGATGGTGACGTTAGTGTAGTTAAAATTATCGGCATTACCGGTTACCACCACATTGTACCCAAGGCCTTTTAAAACCGCCGCCGCTTTGGCCCCGACACCGGCTGTTCCACTACCGTTTTGCACTGTCACCGACAACTGGCTTCTGTCCAGTCCCGAATCTTTATCAACCGGATTAACGGTTGGAGCTAGTGTAACTCCTGGCGTGACGGACGGAGAAGCCGTTGGGGTCGGGGTTGCGGTTGGAGCAGCAACAATCGGAGTTGGGGTTGGTTTTGGTGCCGAGCTTTTTTGCGAACTGACAGCTTTGTAGCCTAAAAACAAAAGTACGATGATAATAATTGCCAGAATCAAATAAGCGGACCTTTTATTGGTTTGCCTTCTGGCAGGAGTAAAGGTGGGAATCGCTTCTAATGGCGTTTCTTCCATACGCTGCCTTTCGAGCAAAGAGTACCACAATCTTCCCGATTTTGCAATCCTAAAAGAACAACTGTCTGGTATAATAAAACAACAATGAAAAAACTGTTTTTTTTGCTATTTTTAATAATTTTTGCAGGAGGGGGAATAATGCTTATTCCTTACTCAAAAGCGCAAGATACAAGTTGTGATATCTCAAACGTTCAGAGCAAATGTGGTGGAGACAATGGAATGGGCTCTCCCTGCAGCGATCTCCTAAAACAATGTGAATCAAGCATCAGCCAAGCTCTCCAGGAGTCCGAAGCAGCCACTACTCCCCTGCAGTCAAAACTGGATGCCATTAACAGCCAGATAACCGGGATAAAAAACACTATTGCAGCAATTGAAATAAATCTCTTGGGCAAGAAAAAAGACATTGACAACGGCTATGCTGATCTTGCCAAGCAGCAAACTATTCTAGACGCTACCATCCGTGACTATTACATCAAATCCTATTACGATTCTCCGCTGCTAATTCTATTATCGGCCAATTCAGCCAGCCAGTTTACGCAAATCTTAGGCTACCAAAAAGCTAACGCCGACCGCGACAAAGCAATTATTACCAACATCGCTGCCACAATTCAGGACTTACAGACTAGGCAGAAACAGCTACAAGCGCAAGAAGCTCAATTAACCGCTCTGAATACCGATCTTAACGGCCAATCGGCCGAGCTGGACAAAATCGTTTCCGGAGCCAGAGCCTATCAAGCGACTCTCTCAAACCAACTCGCAACACTTAATTCAATCCAGCAAGGTATCTTAAGCGCTAGACTTTCCGGGCTTAATATTCCTCTTTTCGCCAGCGCAACAGGGGGCTGTTCAAGCGATATCGGTAAAAGTCCCGGATTTAGTGGCGGGTTTGGTTTCTTTACTTACGGGGTACCAAATCGGGTTGGCTTAAACCAGTACGGCGCTTGGGGGAGAGCCAAAGCCGGACAAGATTCAACCACAATTCTTCACGCTTATTATAACTTTGATTCTATTGACACTCGGGACGCACAAATTCACGTCACGGGAAATGGGGTTGATTGGACCGGCTCATTAGATGATTACGTCAAACGAATTTATGAAGTCCCAGATTCATGGACCGACAATAATTTGGCTGCTTTAAAAGCGCAGGCGATTGCAGCACGCTCCTACGCACTTGCCTACACCAATAACGGGCAAGGAACAATTTGTCCAACCGACCAATGCCAGGTTTTCCAGACCAATCCCAAAGGCGGAAATTGGGACCAAGCAGTTAGTCAAACGGCTGGACAAGTGATGATTCAGGGCGGCAATCCGATTAAAGCTTGGTTTTCTTCAACACACGGAGGGTATATTCACTCCTCCGGCGATATCGGTTGGTCCGACACGGCATATACTAAAAACGCTCAGGATTCATCGAGTAATATTGGCAGTTGGTCCGATCTTAAAAGTAATGCTTATGATAAAGACTCGCCATGGTTCTACTGCGACTGGGGTTCCAGAAGTTCGACTAATAGTACCGCCTGGCTACAATCAAGTGAGGTTGCCGATATTATCAACGTTCTTCTGCTGGCGCAAAAAGATTCGAGTACCGTAAATCATCTTTATCAAACAGATAAAAACACCAATCCCAATCCAGCCGGAACCGACACCTGGGATGCGGGTAGGGTTAAGCAAGAACTACAAAATAGGGGCGTTACTCCCTACAACAGCATCAGTAGTATTTCTGTCTCTGCGGACTTTGGATCAGGGAAAGTCACCAGCGTTTCCGTGTCCGGAGATGGGGGGAGTAATAGCTTTTCCGGCTCTGATTTTAAAAACTATTTTAACTTAAGAGCTCCTGCCAATATCCAGATTGTCGGGCCGTTGTATAATGTAGAGACAGAATAATATGCCGGATATTTTTATTGCCGAGCCTAAAGAAACTGCCGCTGCCCCGAATGAGCCGACGCCTTTAATTAACGCTGAAGAAACGTTGCCGCCGCAGAATCCCGTGCGCCTTTTTTCCGCTCTTAAAAAAGACCCGGATGGCATCGACTTCCAAGATAAAGAAGACGATGAAAAAATCATTCTGTTTATCAGGCGCTCTTTTATCACTAATGTCCGCTGGCTGTTCTTTGGTAGCTTATTATTAATTCTGCCTTTATTTTTACCGTTTATTTTAAAGTTCTTTCCCAATCCGCTTCTCTTTTTACCAAGTAAATTCTACTTCTTCCTAAGCGCTTTTTACTATCTACTTGTAGTAGCTTATTGGTATGTCAATTTTATCAGTTGGTATTTTAATATTTCGCTTGTCACCGATAAGCGGGTGATCGCGATTGAGTTCTCTAATTTAGTCTACAAAGATGTCGCAGCGACAAAAATAAACTTGGTGCAGGATGTTAGCTTTGAGCAAATTGGCGCCATTCGGACTTTTTTTGATTACGGCGATGTGCTAGTGCAAACCGCTGGTACCCTGGATAACTTTACTTTTGAATCGGCGCCGCAGCCAGAAAATATTGTCCATATTACTGAGGATTTAATCGGCAAACACAATGAATTATTTGGCTAGAATTTCACCATTTATACAATTCGGTTTCTTGGCCAAAGTCGGTTTCTTGGCCATGGATTTCTTTTTTGTGCTGTTTTTGATAGTGGCGGTTAGACAAGTTTACGCTATGAACTCCATCATTAGCGGCAGTGGAAATCCTTATATTGTAAAGCTGGTTATCTTTGTCCTTTTGATTGTAGCCGTTTCGCTTTTTTTGACAGCTCTTGTTATACTATAGCTGATGGCCGAATCGATATTAACTTTTGCAAAAATCGTCGCCAATCCCAGCGCCTTTACCTGGTCGCAGGTTTATAGCGCCGGCAAGTTATTTGCTGTTGTCTCTCTCGAGGCCGAAGTGGAAAATGCGGAAAAAGATTTTCTGAATATCTTAGGCAAAGAAATTTTAACGACGTTAGAGCAGGAATTTTTTACGCTGGAGACTAAAGATTTAGAATCGATTAAGGCGGCGGTTCTAACCACCTCCCAGAAGATTCCCAAAGACATAAATTGTTCATTTGTAATTGGGGCGCTAACCAATAATATTTTATATTTGTATATTTTGGGCAACGGCCGGGCATCTTTAAAAAGAGACGGCAAATTGGGCAATCTTATCGAA
>JBEKQB010000002.1:0-20226 GCA_049520155.1 Candidatus Levyibacteriota bacterium | reverse complement strand
GGGAATCGAACCCTTGTATATCTGTTCTGCAAACAGCTGCGTTACCGCTTCGCCACCGCGCCAAAAACTCAAGCTAAGTATAGCAAAAACTATGGTTTTTTGGAAGATTTAAACTCCTGGCCGCCCATTTGGTATTTGAAGATTTCTGTCTTAATCGGCCCTTTAAAAATTAAATGCAGCGTTGAAATACTATTCTCGTAAATAAATTTTACTTTTCCGTCCCGCTCCTGTCTTCTGCCCAAAAAATAAACTTTGGCTTTTGCATAAACAATTTTTGCCCCAATTTTAAACAGTTGTTGGATAAGAGACTGGTCTTCATAAATATAGATTGCGTCGTCGTATCCTCCAACTTTGTCAAACACGTCCTTTTTGACGCAAATCGCCGATGCCACTACGAAGGGCTTTCCTAGAATTAAGGTTAAAAAAGAACCCCTGTTGGCAATTGCGTAATAAATTTTCCAGAAAATACTGGTTGTAATCGGAATTGAGATCGGAATAACAATCTCTGCTTTCGTCTCATCAATCACCTTTGAGACTATCTCCAAAAATTCCTCTTCCGCTTGGTAATCGGCGTCCAAAAAGATTAAATACTCCCCCACGGCGTTCTTGGCACCGTAATTCCTTTGGAAAGTCAGTTTTCTTTTTGGGCTTTCGACGAATTTTAAATCCAGTGTTTTTTGATATTCGAGCGCTTTCTCCTTGGTTTTGTCTTGCGACTGCCCGTCGGAAATGATTACCTCAAAGCCTCTCTGCGTCTGTTTGGAGAGAGACAATAAAAGGCGGGGCAGGTTTACTTCCTCGTTTAAAGTCGGGGTGACAACGGAAAACTTCTTCACTTTCCTATTATACTGTATAATATGCCTAAATGAACATCTCGGTCGTTATTCCCGCCTACAATGAGGAAAAATTCCTCGGAGAATGCTTGAAGAGCTTACAAGAGCAAACCGAAAAACCGTTTGAGACAATTGTGGTCGACAACAATTCCACCGATAAGACTACCGAGATTGCAAAGGACTTTGGCGCCAGAGTGATTACGGAAAGACAGCAAGGCATTAGTTTTGCCCGCAACGCCGGTTTTAACGCCAGCAAAGGCGAGATTATCGCTAGAATCGACGCCGACACTACCGCACCAGCAGGTTGGCTGGCTAGGATCAGAAAAGATATTGAAACCGACGGCAAAGACGCGGTTTCCGGCCCGGCCTATTACTCCGACCAGACTTCCAAGCTGCAGTTTTCATATTCTGTTTCGCTCTATTATTTTGAGTTTTTGAAACTGATTTACAAAAAATATATGCTGTTTGGCTTAAACATGGCGCTTAAAAAAGCTTTATGGGAAAAAGTTAAAAATGACGTTTGCATGGATGATAGCAAAGTCCATGAAGATTTTGACCTGGCAATTCACCTTTGGAAATACACAACCATAGATTTTGATAAAAACTTAAGGGTTAGAACTTCTCCAAGACGCTGGAAGTCTCTTTCTTCGGACATTGAATACACCACCCGGCTTTTTAAGATGCTCCATTCGCACGATTTGCTTCATCTTCCTCATTCTCGTCGCAGTTAAGCTGGAGATTACAACTGGAAATCTGTATAATACAGGCAATGAAACGAGCGATTAAAAACTTTAAGTCAGGTTCATTTGCCTCTTTCGACGGAACACGCATCTACTATGAAATGAGCGGGAAAAGCAATTCTAATAAAACTATGCTTTTCCTCCATGGCTTGGGCGGCAACTTAACCGCCTGGGATCCGCAAAGAAAATATTTTGAGAACTTAGGTTATACCACTATCGCTATTGATCTTCGTGGACACGGGTTGTCCGAACGGCCGAATGATCGAGCCAAATACACACCTGAGATTATCGCTAAAGATGTTTTATGCATAATCAATGACTATAAAATCAACAACTTTGTTTTGGTCGGACATTGTATCGGCGGGATGGTGGCGCTGGTTTTGACCGCCTCCCACAACGTCAAACCGAAGGCCCTAGTGCTTATTGCTACTACCTACCAATTGCCTAGCCTAGCAACTTTTGTGGAGCGTTTAAAAATTTTGGACTTCTCCTCAGATGTTTTAAACCAACTCCCCTTTCTATTAGGCAAGCCTGGACATTCGCCAATGAAACAATTTAAGGGCACGCATGATCTAAGTCCACGCAGAATTTTATCTGATATTTTTAATACCACTGTGCAAAGTTACATTTCGCTATGTAGCAATTTTTTTAACTTCAATGGCAGAAAATTGTTAAGCAAAATTAATTGCCCAACACTGATTATTCATGGGGGAAAAGATATTGTTTTCCCAGCAAAAATTGCACCCAAACTACACAAATACATTAAAAACTCCAAGCTAGTACTTCTTCCAAACGCTAACCATATTCTAGTGCTGAATAATCCAGATGAATTAAACTGTATTATTAACCAGTATCTAAAACAAATAAAAGTTTAACTTATGAAAGTTTCAGTTATTATTCCAGTTTATAACGAAGAGAAATTTATCGCCCGCTGTCTTGAGGCTTTACAAGACCAAACCGAAAAAGCCGATGAGATTATCATTGTCGACAATAATTCAAAAGATAAGACAGTAAAAATTGCTCAACGGTTTCCTGTAAAGATTATCTCCGAAAGAAAACAGGGGCTTACGTTTGCGAGGAATTTGGGATTTGATACGGCTTATGGAGATATAATTGCCAGGATCGATGCCGACACAGAAGTCCCGCCGAATTGGATAAAAAAGCTAAAAAAACACTTTCGGAATAATCCCAACCTAATTGCCCTGTCGGGGCCGACGTCTTTTGAAGACGCAAAATTTAACCACCTCTTAATTGTCGAAAAAGCCCTGATCACATCCTGGAAAACAATTTTCGGACACGATATCTTATACGGCTCAAATATGGCTCTTACCAAAAAAGCTTGGCGAAAAGTCAAAAATTATATTTGCCTTGATGATAAACTTGTCCACGAAGACTTGGACCTGGCTATTCATTTGGGAGAATTGAAAACGGGGAGAATTCTTTTTGATAAAAAATTTATCGCTCAGGTATCGGAAAGGCGCTGGAAGAAAGCCGAAAGCTATCTGGAATATCCATACCGCTACCTAAAAACTCTGGCCACCCACAATAAATATTTTAAACTCCCTGCGTAAATAGCGACTTTCCCACCAAAAACCACCGCACGGATGGCTTAACCTTTCTTTAATACAGTTAACATACCCATATAAGCGAAAGAATCAAAAACCCATCCATTTTGAGGACCCCTAACCCAAAATTCCAAATCTTTTCTGGATCTTAAAGATTGTAACAAGCAATATTGATTTATAATTTCAACATCTGACATAGTTCTTCCATTTTTATCCAGAAATGGACCAAACCTTAATTCTTTATCGGGTCTTAAAACTCGCAAGGCTTCGTCGACGGACTTATTTAATGTTTGCATATCATTATCCAATACCCCACAAAGACCATAAAAGGATAAAACAAGATCGAAAGAGTTGTCCAGAAAAGGCAGTTGTGTGGCACTACCTTGAATATATTTTTCCGGATTTTCTTGAATTGATTGCGAGAATTACGGGCTAACTTCGGCGTGTCTTGAAGCATTTCTGATTAAAATTGGCAATTTGTCTCCATAATTATAATCAAGCGCCCAAGCGTCGACTCCTCTTTTTAATAATTCAGCAGTTAATGGACTTGGTCCTGCACAAATATCCAATGACTTTTCCGGAAGACGCGGTAATTGATAAAATTCCAGCACCTGACTTGCGTTAGTACCAGAAGTGCATGCGCGAGTTTCAGCAAGTCTGGCAGTTTTTCCTTCGATTGAAGGAGAACCCATAAATACGGAGTTAGGTGATACGTGATAGGATGCAGGTGGTCCATGTAATATTAATATTTCCGATAACTTTGCTGCAACTTGTTGCCTGAAACCAGGCCTTGCTTCCACAACTACCATAGTTGAGTTATTATACTATAAGTTTTATTAAATTACTAACCTCCCCACTAAAAAACCACCGCGTGGGTGGTTTTGGTCGTTGAAAAAGGATTATCAATCAGAAAGTGGTAGGAAAAACGAATGGTGATATTTTACAAGCGCCATTCACGCTTGGTGTTACGAGTTGGTTAGTAGTCATGGAAAACCATTTTACTAACTTCGCCGTTCATCCCCTATTCTTACTCTGTAAATTGGGACGCGCCCAATTTAATTTTAGAAAGGAGGTGATCCATCCCCACCTTCGGGTAGGGATACCTTGTTACGACTTAAGCCTTATCGCCGATCTTTATCTCTCTCGACAGAATCGAAATTCGATAATTACCGACTTTACTGCCTTGACGGGCGGTGTGTACAAGACCCGAGAACGTATTCACCGCAGCATGCTGATCTGCGATTACTACCGATTCCGACTTCATGAGGTCAGGTTGCAGACCTCAATCTGAACTGAGGCGAAATTTAAGGGATTCGCTTGCACTTACGCGCTTGCTGCCCGTTGTTTTTCGCCATTGTAGTGTGTGTGTAGCCCAGGGTATAAGGGCCGTGCTGACTTGACGTCTTCCGCTCCTTCCTTCCCTAGAAACTAGGGACCGTCCCCAATGAATATTCAACATTGGACGCGGGTTGCGCTCGTTTCCCCACTTAAGGGAACACCTCACGGCACGAGCTGACGACAGCCATGCAGCACCTGTGGTACCATCCTTGCGGATTTCTCTCCATTTCTGGAAAAATAAACGGTATCATGTCAAACCCTGGTGAGGTTTTTCGTTTTGTCTCGAATTGAACCACACGCTCCACCGGTTGTGCGGGTCCCCGTCAATTCCTTTGAGTTTTAGCCTTGCGGCCGTACTCCCCAGGCGGTCTGCTTAACGTGTTAACTTGCGCCTCATCCCGACAAGCGAGAAAAAGCTAGCAGACATCGTTTACGGCCAGGACTACACAGGTATCTAATCTGTTTCGCTACCCTAGCTTTCGTGCCTCAGCGTCAGGAAAATCCCAGATACTTGCCTTCGCCTTTGGTGTTCCAGTTAATATCAACGCATTTCACTGCTACACTAACTGTTCCAGTATCCCTGACAATCCTCAACATCGAAAGTATCATACCCACTTCCAAGGGTAAGCCTTGGTCTTTAAGGTATGACTTTTCGATGAGCCTACGCACACTTTACGCCCAATGAATCCGGATAATGCTTGCCTCCTACGTATTACCGAGACTTCTGGCACGTAGTTAGTAGAGGCTTATTCTATAAACCGTGAAAGGTTTATCAAAAGAAGTTTACGACCCTAAGGCCTTCTTCCTTCACGCGGCGTCGCTGCGTCAGACTTTCGTCCATTGCGCAATATTCCTAGTTGCTGCCATCCGTAGATGTACTGCCCGTATCTCAGTGCAGTTGTGGCTGATCGACCTCTCAGTCCAGCTACCCGTCATCGCCTTGGTGGGCTTTTACCCCGCCAACAAGCTGATAGGACGCAGGCTCATCCCTTGGCGCGAAGTTAATCGCTTTACAATAAATTGATTATGGACTATTGCCCCAGCTTTCGCTGAGCTATGGTCCTCCTAGGGGTAGATTCCTACGCGTTACTCACCCGTCTGCCATTTGAGTCTTGCGACTCCCATTCGACTTGCATGCCTAAGGCACGCCGCCAGCATTCATCCTGAACCAGGATCAAATTCTCAAAAAAAATTGATGTTAGATTTTCTTTTAGGAATTAATCTAACAAAAAATTCCTACCACTTTCTGATCGCCAAGCTACTAAACTTGGTTAACAAAAAGTTATCCTTTTCATTTTGTGCTGTACTTGTAAGTTGTTAAAGAGCGAACTTTAAGAACCCTAAAGACCAAAAATCCCGCCAAAGGCGGGCCGATAGGTCCAAACTTATGGCGAAAGGTCTTACATATCTTTTACCATTATAATCTAATTTTGAGGGTTGTCAAGGGGATTTGAAGCCCAACGACGAACCGCAGCAATATTTTTCTCCCAGCGAACAAGGGAATCTCTCCAAAATGCATGATAATGACCAAGTCTTTTTATAACTGTCGTCCTTTTCCTGCCTTTGACTTCCTTACTTTCTTCGCTTTCCCACGCTTCTCTTTCCGCCTCGTTTGGCTTCTGACTTCTTCTAAAAAGCTCACGAATTATTTTCCCGGGTCTTGTATTAGTCGGGTCTAAAATCGGCAGCCTGTTGTGACCAGGCTCGGTTCTATCTTGAGGATTTCCCAACGCCAAATGAAAGGCTTCTGCCATAGCCACTCTATTCATCCTAGATAAATCTTCCGGCGTATATTCCGGAATATCTCTTCCAAAATGCTCTAAGAATGACCGTTCTTTGACATCAAAATCTCGCGACAGAAAACCCTCCTTAAAACCATAGCGCCTGATTGTATCCTCAATCATTAACCCCGCTTCATTAGCCGCTTTAAAAGGTAACCAAAGATCTTTTTTATGTACCCCCGCCGGCTCATCGTAAAGCCCTTGAATATGCTGGTATAAAAATTCCCGATAGGCTTTTTCTTCTTCATGACCGTATTCTTGCCTAGTTTCTTGCATCTTTCGGGCATGAGTTTCCATTAGTCTTTGAATTAGAAAATGGTAAGTCTTCTCGGCAGTCACCGCGCCTCGCGAAGCACCATTAATCACAATCCTGGTGCTTTCGTCCATTTCACCAATCACTTGCTCAATATACTCGGCGTAAAGTTTCCCATAAGGATTAAAACCGTCATCAACCACTTCCTGAGTAAATCTTTTACCAACTCTACCTCTAAATCCAATCGGAGAACCTAATAAATCGGCTCTAAATAATACACCCGGATCGCGGGCAACTTCGGTAAGTCCACGAGAAGTCCTATCCGTTGCAACGTCCAGCATTGAAAATGGTCCGCCGTACAACTTTCCCATATGATAATGCGGTTCGAAAAACCAAAAAATGCGTTTCTTGGGTTTTTCTAGAGACTTGGACGGTTAACCAGCAGTTTCATCATCAGGATTTATAGCATGCCCAACCATTTGCTGATCCGGCATAATAGAAGTTGCGGAAAAACCGGTATCGGCATATTCGCCGGAACGCCAGACCGTAAAATTTTTTACTGCTTGATGGTTAATATCGGTTAATATTGCCTCGAAAGCCTTCTGCTCCGAAGAAGGAAACGCACTCTTAGAATCTTTTATCACCGCGTCGAAAAACGGATGCCTTAATTCGGACTTTGGCTGACCTTCTGGCTGTCCTGGATTCGCTTCCATTATAATCCGATTCTACCACTCTATAATTGGTGATTCAATTTTTAGCTTTATCAAGGAGAGAAACCAAGAAAAAATTAACTCTAAATAAATTATTCCCGAAGATCAGTAGCATTTAAACCGTATTTAGAAAAAGACATTCGACTACCATCTCTTCTTGCTTCTATAACTTCTTCTGTTGTAGCCAATGCGTCCAAGGATACCATACCTGGTTGATTAACTAATAAACTTTCTACCTCTTCGTTTGAAGGAACGTCGCCAATTGCCGCAAGCATTGCTGCTTCAATTGTTTCCCTATTCTCACTATGCTTGGATGAGCCATCTTGCTCCAACCTTGCTGCTATCTCTGGATCGAGTGGGAGGTCCGGAACGTCATATAAAACTTCTGGAGAATCGGCAGTTTCTGCACCTGCAAAAACTGCTTCTGCCAAATCAATGTCATCTATTGAAGCTGAAGCTCTTGCTTTTCGCAAGCTTGCACTTTCGACATGATCGGAATCCCTAGAATCTATATGCTCATCTGGATCGTTAGCGATTGTCGCATGATCGGTTCGAAATACGACAACTACAGTCCCCTTTTTACCCCTTCTTTGAACAAATCTACTTGTTGAGTCTAATGCTCTTTCTGCATGCGGATCTAGTGTAGCGTCTGCTGCTGGATCAAAATCTTCAACCGCTGGATCTACCATAACTTCTCCTTGGTGTCGTCTCCATGCTTTTCTCTTTTGACGCTTGATAATCGGCGGTGCGGCATCTAGCTCTCGCTCATGTTCTGCCCATGCTCTTTTCACTTGGCCTTCTACTCTTGTTCTGGAAAGTCCTTTTCCTACCATTAAGGCTTCACTTAAATCTGCAGCCAATTCTTCTGCTATTATCTTCCTTGCGGGAGCTATCGGTTTCCCCATTCCTTTAGTTTCTACACCCATAATTCAATTTTCCGTTTATATCATTAACTATATCACTTTGTCAAGATTTTTCCAAAAGGAGCATGGTCCAGGCAAAGGGAAATCTTCTGGCAAGAATTTTGACTTTTGAATTTTTCTTGACAAACTGCGGAAAGCCGAACATTGTCCAGTGGTTAATATGCTCAATGTCATTGCCAAATCTTGACCAATTTCTGCCCCTAACTAATTGGGCAAACATAAAAAACGGCTCATTTGGAACGGAAATCACCAGGTATTTTTTTGATACTCTGACCAGTTCTTTTAGGGCGTCTTGAGGTTTATCCAGATGCTCCAATACTTCGGTACATAACACCAAATCGAATGCATTGTCTTTATATGGAAGCTTATAGATACTTCCTTGGGATATCTTGATATCGGGATAAGTTTCTCTGCCCAGGGCAATCGCGTCTTTGGAATACTCCAAACCTTCCAATTTTTTGCCAATCCCCTTTTCTCTTAAGCGATTAAGAGTAAAACCTTCGCCACAGCCGACATCCAGAATTGAATCAACGGTTTTAGCTTTGGTGAGATTAACCAAATTCCTGAAAAAGTTCCACAGCAACAATCTTTGAATCGGATTTCTGTGGGTGTGCTTTTTGTAATTATCGGTTTGTTTCATTTATAAATTCTCGATTGCGTGGTAGGAAACTACTCCTAAAGAGATTATAACATTTAAGCTTTTATTCACGCCCCACATTGGAATTTCGGCGATTTGGTCACACAGTTTTAAGGTTTTTTTCGAACAGCCCTCAGTTTCGTTGCCAACGACAAAGGCAATCGGTAATTTGTAATCGATTTGGGTGTAAGGAACACTACGGCTGTCTTGCTCTATGGCGACCACTTGGATACTTGGGATTTGAGATTTGAGATTTGAGATTGCAGTTTTTGCATCAGCAAAATACTGCCATTTAATCCACTCGGTCGTATTAATTGAGGCTTTTTTGATGCGCGTGTTTGGCGGTGTTTCCGTTACTCCGCATAGATAAATCTTTTTTACCCCCAGCGCGTCCGCCAGTCGGAAAATTCCGCCGATATTGTAGGTATCTAAAATGTTGTCGAGAATAAAATAAATTTCTCTTCTTTTAATCTTTTTGAGCTCTTCTTTTGTCGGGTCTGAAACGCGAAGCTCTGCCGCCCTAAGCTTGACTTGCACTGAGCCGGTTCGGTCTGAGCTCACGGTTGAATGACTTGCCGAATGTATCATGTTTGCTATTATACTAAAAGCATGGAGAGCTTACAAAATTCTTGAGGGGTGGCAGGAATGGAAAGGCTCCCAACGGCGTGGACCACATCCGCCGCGAAGCAAGGCCGTGGTAACCCCAGCGGGAGGGAAATTTCTGACAGGACCCCATGTTAAACGAAGTCAATTAGAAATTTGGGCTTGGAAATTGTATAATACCGCCATGCCTTCAGATTCTGAACCTTTTTCGCGTCTTGCCAGTGCTTTAATTAAGAATTTTGCGCCCCGTACCGCCGTTGACACCGGCAATAAAATTACGGTTAATATTTTAGTTTCCAAAGTTGCCTCTTATTATGAGAAATTACGCACCGCCATGGATTACGGTAACGAAGAAACGATTTTACGAAGAACAATCGAGAGAAGTTTAAAAAGAATGCTTTTTTTGGAAGAAGTCCCCTCCTCGGTTGCCGCAAATTTAGTGCGAGAGCTTATTTGGGCAGGCTATTTTCCCGATGCGACTGTGCCGGAATCGATTGTCGGCAAAGTTGACTCTTCAATCACCCTTTACTTAAGGCTTAGGGATGAAGTATTGGCAAAAAAGTTTTTGCCAAATGTCGATGTCTATAGCTACATTTTGCAGCTTTTATCCTGCGACATCCATATGATTTTGGCGCCGAACCAGGAGAAAGAAGCGATGAGTAACTTCATGTTCCATATGTTTAGAGACTCTGTTGAAATCCTCGATGATTCTAAACAGACTAAAGATGTCCAGGTTTTTATTGCCGTTAGGAAAAATTTCGCCAGAGAAGATCTGGCATTTCTGCGTTATAGACTTTTTAACCAAATTTTCGGTAAACTTTCCGAAGAAAATTTTTCTCAAGTCGTTTCCTCATTTGCGAATGGCTACAAAGAGATTGAATACGAACTGCAATATCCCCGAAAAGACCGGATTTTTAACCACATCAAAAAGAAAACCCCGCCGTTTTTAATTCTCTATGATTTACTACTTTTGGAGAACGGCCACCTCAAAGAGTTAGTTAAGGACCAGAATAAATTCAGGGAAAGGATTTTTGCAATCTGCGAGGGAAGATATAGAAACATCGGCAAAAAAGTCCGCACCGCCATCATCCGCAGCTTTATTTTTATCCTTTTTACTAAAGCTTTTGTGGCGCTGTTTGTCGAAGGTGCTTTTGAGAGAATTCTGTTTGGCAGAATCCAATGGCTTTCAATCGGTGTCAACACGGTTATTCCGCCACTTCTAATGGTCTTTGCCGGCATGCTAATTACCACACCCGACAACCAAAATTCGGAAAAAATATACCTGGACATCCAAAAACTGCTGTTTAGCGAAAACCCTAAAATCATTGCGACTCTATCCTTAAAGCTAAAAAAGGACGGCAACGCCTTTAAAGATTTCGCCTTTTACATCCTTTGGCTTTTAAGTATTTGCCTGGTTTTCGGCCTGATTATCTGGGCCTTAACGCTTCTTCACTTTAATCCTTTAAGCCAGGTCGTGTTTCTTTTCTTTATCGCGATCGTCTCTTTTTTGGCCTACCGGATTTATCAAACCGCTCATATCTATACTGTGGTTTCCAAACCGAATTTATTCGCTCCGCTTTTTGACTTTTTCTTCGTACCGATAATCAGGGTTGGCCAAAGACTGACCGAAGGTTTTACCCAAATCAATTTTATTTTGATTATTATTGATTTTGCCATCGAAACTCCGTTTAAAGGCCTCTTCGGATTTTTCGAACAGTGGTTTTTATTTCTTGCGAACAAACGCGAAGAGCTGGAATAGTTAACCTTTTGAGTGCTTGATACCTGATGCTTAATACTTTATACTTTTTATTATGACCGCAACTGGACACGCCCTAGTTGGAACCGTCATCGCCGCCAAAATTGGTAACCCGGCTCTGGCTATCCCCATCGCCATCGCTTCTCATTTTTTATGTGACGCATTTCCCCATTGGGACACTGGTTACGATCGCGAAATTAAATCTAAACACAGATTTGTTTTAGAAAGCATGGCTGATGTTGTTTTAGGTTTTGTCTTGTCGGCGGTTTTGATATTTTTTGTCTTTCCCGCTACCAACTATCTTTACGCTTTTTTGATAATTTTAATGGCTCAATTGCCTGACTGGACTAATGTTCCATACCTTTTCTTGAATTGGGATTTCCCGCCGTTTAGCTGGAGCTATGAGCTGGGGAAAAGGTTTGATACCTCAATCGGTCTCCCTTGGGGATTGGTTAATCAAGTTGTCGTGGTTGTCGGCCTCATCTTCCTGGGCAAGGTCTTCTGATTTTCTGGTTGCAGTTTCTTGCGGGCTGACTTCTTTTGGATGCTTGATATCCTCCAATTTCCAAGCCGCAAAATCGCACTTGGGGTAATTAGAACAACCATAGAAACGGCGGCCTTTCTTCGTCTTTTTGAAAACAATTTTTGCTCCATCCTTCGGGCAGATTAAATTCGTTTCCACAACTAAAGGCTTGGTAAATTTGCATTTTGGAAAGTTTTCGCAAGCCATAAATTTCCCGAACCGGCCAAGTCTGATAATTAAGTGCCCCCCGTCTTGTGGGCAAATTTCAGTGGTTTTCTCGACTTCGATTTTTACTCTCGCTGCCTCCCCCACTTTTTCCAAGGTTTCCGCGAACGGTTCGTAAAACTCTTTAATTACTGGCGACCATTTTTTTTCGCCACTGGCAATTTCGTCCAACTCATCCTCCATTTGGGCAGTAAACGGAATATCATCAATGGTGGCAAAATTGGCCACTAAAAAATCGTTGACGGCAAACCCGACACTGGTTGGCGTAAACTTTCCTTCGTTTCTTTCGATATATTGCCTACTCTCGATAGTAGAAATAATGGTCGCATAAGTCGACGGTCGGCCAATCCCCGCCTCTTCCAAGGTTTTGATGATTGAAGCATCATTATAACGGGGCGGTGGCAGTGTTTCGTGTGCTTCTGAGAGACAGCTGATGTATACCAATTCCTCACCGATTGTAAAATCGGGTAATTTATTATCGTTTAGGGCAAATGGATTTACTTTTAAAAATCCGTCAAAAACCAAAACCGAACCGTTTGCTTTTAACGTATAGCTTGCCTTGGAAGCATCAACTAATACTACCGTTGATTGCGTAATCGCATCGGCCATTTGGGTTGCTACCGCTCTTTTCCAAATAATTTCGTACAACTTGGCGTATTGTCCACCTAGTTGCTCACTGATTTTTGCCGGTTGAGCATTAACATTGGTCGGCCTGATTGCCTCATGTGCTTCCTGGGCGTTTTTTTGCGTCGCTTTGTAATAACGAGGCTTGGGCGGCAGATAATTTTCGCCAAATTCCTGTCTGACATAATCGCTCATCTGTTTTCTGGCGGATTCGGAAATCGCGACCGAATCGGTTCTGTGGTAAGTAATAAAACCTTCCTCGTACAGTTTTTGTGCCAAACTCATCGTTCTCTTTCCGGATAGCCCCATCCTTCTGGCTGCGTCTTGTTGCAGGGTGGAAGTAGTGTATGGCGGTGGCGGCGTGCGGCGCATTTCCTTTTTGGCAACGTCGGAAACCTTAAATTCTTTGGTCTTCAAATCCGCTTCAATGGTTTTCGCTTTTTCCTCTGTGTCGACACTGGTTTTGACAAAACTGTATTCGCCGTCATATAAATTGAGCTTTTCGCTGATTTCTATTTTTTCGCCGCTGATTTCGATCAATTCAAAAACTGTTTTGTCCGAAGCCTTTTTAAGAGCTACCGTAATCGTATAGTACGGCTCCTTTTTAAATTTCTCGATTTCTCTTTCTCTCTCCACAATTAGCCGTAAAGCCACCGACTGAACACGGCCCGCCGACAACCCGCGGCGTACTTTCCGCCATAAAATCGGTGACAATTTGTAACCGACCAACCGGTCCAGCACTCTTCGAGCAGTTTGCGCGTCGACCAAATTGTCGTCAATCTCCCGTGGGGTTTTTAGAGCTTCTTCGATTGCCTGTTTGGTGATTTCATGAAACGCAATCCGCTGAAATTTGGAGTTTGGAGCTTGCGATTTGGAATTTGAGCTGAGCATTTGCTTGATGTGCGCGGCAATGGCTTCTCCTTCGCGGTCAGGGTCGGTCGCTAAAATTATTTTCTCGGCAGTTTTGGCGGCAGAGTTCAACTGTGCAATGATTTTCTTCTTATCCGTCATCATTTGATAATCGGGCGCAAAATCTTTGTCGATATCAATACCAAGTGTAGATTTGGGCAAATCCATAATATGACCCATTGAGGCAAGAATTTCATAATCGCCTCCCAAGAAACGAGAAATCGTTCGCGCTTTTGTCGGGCTTTCAACAATTACTAAATTCTTCATATCCAAAATTGTAGCTTAAATTATACAGTCGGTGTCAAGCCCCACTTTATTTACTCAAGCTAATTTCGCTGGGCGCGACTCCTCAATAAATGCTCTTTGAACCGTATTCGAATAGAACTGAAAAGGCGAAAAGTAAGTTGCGTGGGGTCAAGAGCCAAGTTGGAAAAGACCACCTGAATTTTTGATTATTCCTTTTATTTCCATTATTGAGAGTAAGCTGCTGATTGCCGAAGAATTTAATTTTGAGTACCTGATGACCTCATCAAAGCTTAACCCCTCATTTTCCAACAGCTGCACCATTTTAAGCCCATCTTTGGAAAGATTTTGTAGTTTTGAATTTTGAACAAACTTTTCTTGACAACTTATAGTTTTATATGTTATTCTTCCCGCGCTATGATAAACCAAATTGAAGCGCTAAAAAGACCCAACGGGGAGACAATTTCTATCGACGGAAAACCACTAATAGAATATCTTAACGTCCACGGGGCGGATGACGTTATTGTCAGAAGAGAGGTCATAAATGATTCTGAGGGACATATTGAGGGGACTCTAATTACATTTATTATAAATCCCGATTCTCCAAAAATTCAAGAAGCGCTGCCAACAGAACCACCCTTAAAATTAGGCCCTGACAGCTATGGCGGAAATGAATACGAACTTGCTACTGCCCTAGCTCTATTGGCCGATAAAGATTTTGCAAAAACAATACATCTAAGACGGGTAACAACCAGACTAAGTCAAATACAGGATACTATAGGAAAAGCAATTTCCACAATGACTTCTGACGAATAATCAAAATTATCTCGCTTTATCTCCCAAACCAACTGTCTAGAATTTGCTTGGCAATTGGGCCAGCGACGTTACTTCCTTCTCCGCTATTTTCCGAAAGCACTGTGATGACGATTTGCGGATTGTAAGCCGGTGCAAACAGCGTTATCCAAGCATGTGCCAGCGTATTGTTGCCACCGTTTTCCGCCGTTCCTGTTTTGCAGGCCAAAACTACACGGCGCATATCGGCCGAGCCGGAAGCCGGATCAAGGCCCAAAATATTTTTGCCGTCAATCGGCAGTTTGGCGTTTTTGATTTGATAGTTAAACAGCGGCCAGGCCACTCCGCCGGGGCTACAGGCTTCGACCATCCCCTCTTTGATTAAATCCGAAGCGTGGGCGTCCAAAAGATTGGTATTAATTATTTGCGGACCCAAATCCTTGAGCAAGTGCGGCCGGTATAAAGTGCCGTCATTGGCAATCGCCTGCGTCCAACCGTTGATTTGCAGCGGCGTGGTTAGCAAAAATCCCTGTCCAATTCCGTAATGATAAGTATCTCCCAGATACCACGGCTCGCCGATGACTGCTTGCTTCCATTCTTGAGTTGGCACAAGTCCCGGCTGCTCGCCCTGTAAGTCAATCCCCAACTTTTCGCCCAGACCAAACAACTTGGCGGTCTCGGAAACCTTATCAACTCCCACTTTTTCGGCCAATTTATAAAAGAAAATGTCGTTTGAACGTTTAATCCCCTTAACGATATTGACCTCTCCGTCGGTTCCGCCATAATCTGTATAGTACCAATTGGAAAAAGAAAAATCCCCGACTCTAAGAATTCCTGTGTCGTCAACTTGCCAGTTTTCATCGATGATATTGTTCTTAAGCGCTGCCGAAGCAACAATTAGTTTGAAAGTCGAGCCAGGTGGATAAGTTCCGCCAATGCTTCGGTTTAGAAGCGGCTGATTTTGTCCATCCATTAGCACGTCCGACAAGGTTAAATATGCACTGTTACTGGCAGTTTTGTAACCTTCTCCCATTGTAAACAGGTTTGGGTCGAATGAGGGCTTGGAAACAAGCGCTAGAATTTCGCCTTTGGGTGTAGAAACAATCGCCGCGCCTTTTTTAACGCCCGACATGGCGGCAAAAACCGCTTCTTGAAGCTTGGTATCCAAAGTTAAAGTGATATTCTCACCGGCAATCGGGTCTTGCTGGCCAAGCTTACGGGTTAAATTGCCCCGAGCGTCAACTTCAAACAGTTGCTTTCCGTCTACTCCTCTTAGCATCGGCTCATATTGCTGCTCAATGCCGCTTTTGCCGATAATATCTCCCGGGGAATAATCCGAATACAAAGGGTCGGAAAGCTCGTCTTGGGAAATTTGTCCGACATAACCCAAAACGTGCGCAAAAGCATCCTTGTACGGATAGCTTCTAAGACTGTCTATTTCCAAAACATTTTTGCCCGCTGCAATTAGCCCAAGTGCTTGGCCCTCGGGAATTTGTATTGTTTTACCGTTTACGTTTTCTCTAAAACCGGGCAAATTATAAACTAAGGGAACGCCGTTTCTATCTAGAATTATTCCTCGCGGTGCGTGGATAATGACAGTTTTTGTCCGGTTGCTATCGGACAAATATCTATAGTAGTATCCCTGAATTATCTGCAAGAAAAACAGCCGAAAAAAAAGTACGGCAAATAAAAAGACAGCGGAGAAAACAAGGAAGTAATTCCTGTTGGAATGACCTTCGTCTTCATAGCTTAAATTTCTGCGTCTGCGGCTGCCCTTAAAAATATAATCGCCAAAGGCGACTCCGGTTTTTAGCATAAAGTTAATTAGGCACTAACACCTAAAGGCTTATTGAGTTTTTGAATTAGCTTAAACAGCAACAACCCAATAACGACGCTGAGAATGGTTTGCAAAATTATGGCGTTGGTGTATCCTTGTAAGAACAGGAATAGTAAGCTACCGCTAAAAGAAGTTACAAGCACGAAATAACCGGTCGTGATTTCGAATTTGCTTTGATACAAAAGCACCAAAAATAAAAAAATAACGAAAAATGAGCTCGAGATGCCTAGGGCTTTAAATGATAAAAGGTCAAACAGCAAACCGAAAATAAAAGCGGCAATAAATAGCCAGTTTGCCCTCAGTACCACCGTTAGACAAAGCAAAACCAGAAAGATAAAAGGGATTGTGGTTAGGCTTACTTCCAAAATCAAAGCCAATAGCAAAAGAATAATCGCCAGAAATTTCATCGGTAATTAACTACAACGAAAACTTTTTTCAGGTTATTAAAGCTCACCAAGGGTTGTATGTCCGCTTTCTGAAATAAATCACTCGGATTTTTGCTGATGGAAATTATTTTGCCGACCGTCAAATCGGGTGGAAAACCGCTGTTTTGTAAATTAACGTTTCCATTGGTCAAAACCAAATCGTCTTTTTTAAGACTATCCGACAAAACCACATTGTCCAAAACTACTTCTCCGCCACCCTGCCCTTTTACTACTCCCTGGGCCCCAGTTTCTAAGGTTTTGGCGGTAAAAAGCGAGGAAGAATTGGTAAGAAGCGTCATCATTGATAAATTCGCCGTGACTTGAGTTATTCCCCCAATTAAATTATTTTCGTAAACCACCGCGTCGCCCGTTTTAACGCCGTCGTTTACCCCCCTATCTAAAATTAAGATTTCGGGAACGGACAGCCCGGGAATAAAGCCGGGTGCGCCAACTACATCCGCCGGAATTAAACCGGAACTTTTCGGACTGGCGGTTTGGAATTGGTCTCTTAAAGCTTTATTGTCGCCGATTAATTTATTTTGGTCGATTAGCTGCTGAGTTAAGGCAAGATTTTGCGTTTTTAGCGCTTTTATCTGTGCATTTTGGTCAAAACCGCTAATTTTGGCAAAAGTCTGGTAAGTAAAGGCTTGAACCGGAGAAAGAATATCTTTCAGGAATGAATCAAGCGGGTTTAAGAGGCCGATTTTTGAGGCGCTGAGGATTAGAAGCGACAGAATTAAAAAAACTAAAAAATAAGAAACAGAACTTCTTTTCTGCATGCACCCATTTTAAACTTTTAGAAGCGTTCTGACAAGCTCTGAGAAATATCTTTATTTGAGGCCGCCGATGACTTTAACCCGTTGTAGCAGCGAGTCTTCTTCGAGTACTTTTCCCGTTCCGCGGACAACTGAAGTAGTTGGGTCTTCAGAACGGATAACGGGAATGTGTGTCCTTTCCACAATTAAATGGTCGAATCCCGGAAGCTGCGAGCCCCCGCCGGTTAGCAAAATTCCGTGTGTTAAAATATCGCTGGTTAATTCCGGCGGCGCATCTTCCAAGACATCGGCAATCGCATCAATGATTTGAGTCAAAACTGGCGACAAGGCCTCGCGCACTTCCACCCCAGTGATTTTTAAACTTTTTGGTAAACCCGTTTCGATATCCCGTCCCCTGATAATGGCTGCTTTCTCTTCTTCTTTCGCGGCCTCTTTTGAATTTTCTCCCAAGCTTGTTGAATGGATAACTTTTGACCTTTGTTCGTAGGCGCTGCCAACTTTGATTTTGAGGTCTTCCGCCGTCGCATCTCCAATTAACAATCCATGTCTTAATCTGATGTAATGAATTATCGCCGCGTCCATCTCATCTCCCGCCACTCTTAAAGATTTGGAGACGACGATTCCCCCCAAAGAAATGACGGCGATTTCGGTTGTGCCGCCTCCGATATCAACGACCATCACTCCGGTTGGTGCAAAAACCGAGATATTTTCACCAATCGCCGCCGCCATCGGCTCTTCAATTAGGTAAGCTTGCCTTGCTCCGGACGACAACGCCGCTTCCCAAACCGCCCTTCTTTCAACTTCAGTCACCGAAGAAGGAATGCCCATTACCACCCGCGGTCTGGAAAAATTTGTCGGCAAAGCATTGCCGACTTCATGCACTTTTTTGATGTAATGGGAAATCATAGCCGACGTTGCGTCAAAATCCGAAATTACTCCACCGCGAAGCGGCCTAACGGTTACAATCGAAGCGGGAGTTTTACCAATCATTTTTTTGGCTTCCGCGCCGATGGCAATTACTTTTTTGGTTTTTTTATGCATCGCCACCACCGAAGGCTCTCTGATAACAATTCCTTTTCCGCGGACAAAAACAAGCGTATTAGCGGTTCCCAAATCGATGCCAATATCGTGCGAGAACAAACTGAAGAATTTATTAAACATAGATTTAGCTTATGGCAAATGGTAAATGGTAAATAATTTACTAAACGCTATTTGCTATTCGCTATTTGCTAGTTTAGCATCTTGCGGTAGTTTTTCCAATATGCTAGGATTATTTGTAACTACCGCTAAGATGAGATTATTTAATTTTTGTAACAAGGTCATCGAGTATTCTTTTTATCTACTTTTCTTTTTAATTCCGCTCGCCTTTACCAGCGACACTTCGGAGCTGTTTGAATTTAATAAGCTTTGGCTCACTTTTGGCATTACGATTATTATCGGGCTGGCCTGGATAACAAAAATGGTCATCCGCAAAGAATTTAAGATTCAGCGTACGCCCTTAGACATTCCCATTGTCCTGTTTTTGATTTCGGAAATTATTTCCAGTTTCCTCTCTTTGGACATGCATGTTTCGCTGTGGGGATATTATTCCCGCTTTAATGGCGGGTTGTTCTCTATTCTCGCTTACGTTTTCCTTTACTACGCTTTTGTTTCGAATCTTAAAGATGAGGTAAAGACAGAAAAGAAAAGTTTTGAATTTAAAAAAGTCTATTTATTCTTGGCTGCTATTGCGGTTTTTATAATTGGGTTTTTAGTCTCTTCGCAAATCAAGAATCCGGACTTAGCCGGCATCCCATATCAGGGTTTGGCAACTTTAATCACCGTTTTTGCCTCGTTTGCGGTGTTTATGTTAGCCGCACCGCTGGGAGTTATAAGACGTTCCCTTTACGCAATCTTATCTTCCTGTCTTTTGGTAATTTTGTGGGGATTGCCTTCACATTTTGGCTACGACCCGACCTGTTTATTATTTAGGGGAACTTTTGATGTTTCCTGCTGGACTACCGATTTTCAACCGAAAATCCGCATTTTTTCAACCCTTGGCCAGCCCGACTGGATGGGCGCATATCTAGCCGCGCTTTTACCTTTGATTGTCGCTTTATTTATTAATTCTTTAAGCGACGTTAAGCTGACTTTTGACAAAACATTTTCGTTTATCAAAGCCTACAGCTTTTGGATTGGATTTTCTCTTTTTGTTTTCTTCGTGGCAACTTATGTTGCGCTTTTGTATACTCAATCCCGCTCGGCGATTCTGGCAATTTGGGCGATTTTACCGCTATTTTTACTCGTCTACGGCTGGTTTTATCTTAAACCAAACTTTAACCGCAGACAAATCAGTCTGAATTTTAAAGTGGCGGTGGTAATTTTCTTATCCGTCGGCATTATTCCCTTTCTCTTCGGCCAACCCTTTACGCAACTAACTAAACTGACAGTGCCCGGAATTGTTGCGGGAATTACCACCAAACCAGCGCCGCCGGCAAAAATGGCTGTTAAAGCCGCACCAACTCCTCCTCCGTCGCCGGTTTCCACCGGTGAGCTGGGCGGCACGGATTCGAGCAAAATCAGGCTCTTAGTTTGGAGGGGTGCCATTGATATTTGGTTACATAATCCAATTTTTGGCTCGGGCTTAGAAACTTTTGCCTTTGCCTATTATCAATACCGACCGGCGGCACACAACATGACTTCCGAAGCCAAATTCCTCTATAACAAAGCACACAACGAGTATTTGAACTATTT
>JBEKQB010000001.1:0-22327 GCA_049520155.1 Candidatus Levyibacteriota bacterium | reverse complement strand
AACCCAGTTGTAGCCTGAGCCGTAAATTTTCTCGGCGATTGACCAGAGATAATCACCCGATTTTACAGTGTATGTTTTTGGCATTTTTTGTGTTGCTTGTTCATTTGCAACTGTTGAAGTAGATCCGGTTTGCCCTCTATTCAAATTGTTTCTCGACTTGATGAATGAAAAGACTAAAACCAAGGCAACGACAACGACTACTGCCCCAAGGAAAAGACTGGTATAAGATTCACCCCATTTAATTTGCGATAAAAATCCGTCTCTTTTTGCTGAATGAGTAGCAACTTTTCCAGCTTTTGTGTTTCTTATATTTGGCATCTTATTACTCCTTTCTAGGCAGAACTTTGAGGGCAGATTTTAAAAACGTATTTTGTTTGGCGGGGTGAACGGGACTCGAACCCGCGACCTCTTCCGTGACAGGGAAGCGCTCTAACCAAACTGAGCTACCACCCCAAACGTCTTCATCCTAACAAATTATTGAAATCTAGTCAATGCTCTGTTATGCTTCAAATGTCAATGTCAAATCAAGAATTAGCAAGATTACTAAGGAACGTAGCAGCAGCCTACACGATTAAAGATGAAAAAAAATTTCATTTTCAAATTGTTGCCTATCAAAATGCGGCGGAAACAATTAACGGACTGACTAAAGAAGTCAATGATTACTATAACGAAGGCAAACTTCAAGAGATACCAGGTATCGGCACAACGCTAGTCTCCCGTCTGGAAGAGCTTTTTAAAACTGGTGTGGTTGCTCAGTACGAATGGGCACTTAAGGATATTCCGCAAAGTGTTTTTACCCTGCTTGATGTCCCGTCATTCGGTCCCAAAAAGGCTTACAGGCTAACTAAAGAATTTAATCTAAAAAATCCCAATACTGTACTTACCGATTTGGAGAAAATTGCCAAAGCTAATAGAATCGCCTCTCTAAAAGGTTTTGGAGAAAAATCTCAAGCAGATATCTTAAGAGCGATTTCCGAATTTAAGCAAGGAGCCGGAAAAACCACCAGGATGACTTTACCCTATGCCCAAGAAGTTGCCGATAAAATTGTTGCATATATGCAGATTTGTCACGATGTAATTAGAATTGAACCACTGGGCAGTTTGCGCAGACAAGTCGCCACCGTTGGCGATATTGATTTAGCCGCTTCTTCCGATAATCCGAAAGCTGTGCTTGAACATTTTACTAAATATCCCTATGTTGAAAGAATTATCGAAAAAGGTGACGTTTCATCCTCGATTCTAACGTCTGGAGGAAAGCAAATTGACCTTTTAGTGCAGCCGCCTGAGCGCTTCGGATCACTCCTACAGCACTTTACCGGCAGTAAGAACCACAACGTTCATTTAAGGGAACTTGCTTTGAGAAAAGGGCTTTCACTGTCCGAATATGGGATTAAATATTTAAAACAAAAGGGGCAACCTAGCAAAGCCTTTGACACGGAAGAAAAATTTTATGAAGCGATTGGTTTGCCATGGATTCCCCCTGAAATTCGAGAAGACCAGGGGGAAATTGAAGCGGCAGAAAAAAATAATCTGCCTAAGCTGGTTGAGCTAGATGATATAAAAGGCGATTTGCATTTGCACTCCAGCTATCCTATTCAACCTAGCCACGATTTAGGCAAAGACTCTTTCGAAGAAATGATAGAAAAAGCTGACGAGCTAGGATACGAATATATTGGTTTTTCTGAACATAATCCCAGTCAAGCAAAACATACACCCCAAAAAATATACGAAATTTTGCAAAAACGTAATGAAAAAATTGAACAAATTAAATCAGACATAAAAAATGTTCGTATATTTAAGCTGCTCGAAACAGATATTTTGCCAAACGGTTCATTAGCGATCGACAACAAATGTCTTGATATTCTTGATGCAGCTATTGTTTCCGTCCACAGCGTTTTCAACCTTAAAAAGGAAGATATGACAAAGCGGGTGATTGCCGGACTATCCCATCAAAAAGTAAAAATATTGGCTCATCCAACAGGCAGGCTTTTAAATCAACGTCCGGGCTATGAATTAGACTGGGAAAAGATTTTTACATTCTGTAAAGCTAATAACAAGGCTTTGGAGATAAACAGTTGGCCTGATCGTTTAGATATTCCCGACTCTGTAATCAGAATGGCTGTCTCAGCCGGGGTAAAAATGGTGATTAATACCGACAGTCACGACGTTTGGCAAATGGGGCTGATGAAATATGGGATTTCGACAGCTAGACGTGGCTGGGCTACAAAAAATGACATCTTAAACACATTATCGTATAATAAATTCTCAGATTGGTTAACTAAATAGAAAGGAGGTGTCATAAATGAACAGTACTTTAATCTTAATTGCAGTAGCCTTAATCATTGCAGGGTTCGCTTGGTATCTCTATAACAGCGTGATTGTCGCGAAAATGAGAGTTTCCGAAGCTCTTTCGCAAATCGACGTTCAGCTTAAAAGAAGAACGGACTTAATTCCAAATTTGGTTGAAACGGTTAAGGGATATGCAAAGCACGAACGAGAAGTTTTTGAAAAAGTGACCAACGCAAGAGCTAGTTTGGTTTCGGCCAAAGGACCGGTGGAGAAAGCGCAGGCAAACAACCAACTCTCTCAAGCTTTAAAATCAATTATTGCAGTTGCGGAAAACTATCCTGATTTAAAAGCCAGTCAAAATTTTATGGAGCTTCAGGAAGAACTTTCGGATACAGAAAATAAGATAGCTTACGCTCGTCAATTTTACAATAGCGTAGTTTTAAGCTATAACGCAAAACTTCAGGTATTTCCAAATGTCCTTTTTGCCAAGGTCTTAAATTTTCAGCAGGCAGAATTTTTTGGCGCAACAGATGAAGAAAAGATACCTGTGAAAGTCAGTTTTTAACCTATGAACATTTATTCCGCTATTTCTGCAAATAAGAATAAAACATGGCTTATTATGCTGCTGTTTGTAATGGTAATTACAACGGTCGTTTATGTCTTTTGTCAGGCCCTGGGCTATGGTTTAGGTTTTGTGGGCATTGCTCTGGTGATTGCGGGATTAACCAGCATCGGCAGCTATTATTATTCGGATAAAATTGTTTTAGCGACAGCTGGCGCTAAACCAGTCCAAAAAATGGACAATCCTGAGCTTTTCCATACCGTTGAGAATTTATGCATCGGCGACGGTTTGCCTATGCCTAAAATTTATATTATCAATGACCCTTCGCCAAATGCTTTTGCTACCGGTCGTGATCCACAGCATGCGATTGTTTGCGTTACAACCGGCATTCTTCCCCTCCTGGACAAAAGTGAACTTGAGGGAGTAATTGCCCACGAGCTTTCGCACATTAAGAATTTTGATATCCGATTGATGGGGATCGTCGCGGTTTTAGTCGGCTTTATTGCAATACTGGCCAATCTTTTTATGACGCGCCTTTGGTGGGGTGGAATTGGAGACAGAGAAGATAGGAACAATAATCTTCAGGCGATATTTTTAATCATTGGAATCGTGTTAGCAATTCTTTCACCAATTGTGGCAACTCTAATTCAGTTGGCAGTTTCCCGAAAAAGAGAGCTGTTGGCTGACGCCTCAGGAGTGTTATTAACGCGTTACCCTGAAGCTTTAGCCAGTGCATTGGAGAAAATTTCCAAAGACCCACACAGCTTAAAATCAGCCAGTAATGCCACTGCCCATTTATTCATTGTCAATCCGTTTAAGGGAAAAAATACCAAACAAATGTTTACTTCGCTTTTTGACACCCACCCTCCAATTGAAGAGCGAATTAAAATTCTGCGTTCAATGTAACTATGCAAAACAAGGTAATTATTCTCTGCGGAAAACTGATTTCTACTGTGAGTAAAATTTCTAATTTTGGACATGGTTCGACTTGGCCAGGGCACATTGCCCTAATGATAAATTCTAAATTTATTAATCAAACCCTTGAAAAATCAAAGGCACAAATAATTTTAGTTACAGGTACAAATGGGAAAACTACTACCGCCAAATTATTACAAACAATTTTTGAGGTTAACGAAAAAAAAGTTATTTTGAATTCCTCAGGTGCCAATCTTTTGAACGGCATAGCCTCATCGCTAATTATAAACAGTGACCTTAGTGGTAAATTGAATAGTGATTTTGCAATTTTTGAGATTGATGAGAATACTTTGCCACAAATTACCAAAATCATTGAACCGGACTTTATCATCGCCTTAAATCTTTTCCGGGACCAACTGGACAGATACGGTGAAATAGATACTATTGCCCGAAAATGGAAAGAAGCTTATGCAAAATTATCTAGAACGCAATTTGTTTTAAATGCCGATGATCCACAGATTGCTTACCTTGGAGGCGGATTAAAAAACATGCATTATTTCGGATTAAATTCAAAGGGAAATGATGTCGTAGAGCATGCAGCAGATTCAATTCTCTGTCCAAAATGTGGCAAAAGGCTTATCTTCTCTACACATTATTTTTCTCATCTTGGTGACTGGAAGTGCCAAAGCTGTGGGTTGACAAGACCGGCCAGAGAATCAAATGAAGAGCTTACGTACCCGCTTATCGGTACATATGCCATTTATGATATACAGGCGGCGGCATTGCTGGCAAAATTAACTGGTCTAACCAATGCGCAGATTAATCTAGGTTTGAAGAAATTTCAACCCGCCTTTGGTAGACAAGAGATTCTTAAAATCAGGGATAAAAACGTACAGCTTTTCCTTTCCAAAAATCCTACCAGCTTTAATGAATCTCTAAGAACAATCACCGAAAAAAATGCGGATAATCTACTAATTGTCTTAAATGACAGAATCCCGGACGGAACTGATGTCTCCTGGATTTGGGATATAGACTTTGAGACGCTAATAAAAAGTGGGACAAAATTATATCTTGCCGGCGATAGAGTTTATGATTTGGCATTAAGGATTAAATATGCGGGAATTAGAATCGCGGACGAGAATATTTTTGAAGATCTAAGGGAGGCCATCGAACGAAGAATATACGATACAAAGAATCAAGAGACATGCTATATCTTACCGACTTACTCGGCGATGCTGGAGGCAAGGAAAATATTAACCGGCAAAAAAATCCTATGAAAAATAATCTATCTTTAGCCATCGGGTGGCTGTATCCGGAGTTAATGAACATTTATGGTGACCGCGGAAACATTATTGCACTTGTAAGAAGATGCCAGTGGAGAGACGTCAAAACACAAGTTCTAAGGCTCGATGTCGGTTTTTCCAAATCGGAACTTAGCAAATGCGATATTTTACTGATGGGGGGCGCTCAGGATAAACAGCAGGAAGCGGTAGCAAAAGACTTATTTCAAAAACAGGAGGCCTTAAAAGAGGTTATCGAAAAAGGAATTCCGGGCATTTATGTTTGCGGTGCTTATCAAATGCTCGGTAACTATTACAAGGAGGCAAATGCAAAAGAAATTAAAGGTTTGGGAATTCTTGATCTCTATACTGAAAACCCAGGACGGGATAGCAAGAGATTAATCGGAAATTGTGCGGCCTATTCTGAAAAGTTAAACTATACGCTGGTCGGATTCGAAAATCATGGTGGAAGAACTCATCTTGGGAAAAATATTGAGCCCTTCGGAAGAATAATTAAAGGATATGGTAACAATGGCGAAGACAAAACTGAAGGAGCTGTTTACAAAAACAGCATCGGCACTTACCTGCATGGTCCCCTACTACCAAAGAATCCCCTACTTACGGATTATTTAATTAAGATAGCTTTAGAAATAAAATACCATTCAAAAGTTCCGCTTAAGAAACTGAATGATCAACTTGAATACCAAGCCAGAAAGGCGATTGCGAAAAGGCTCTCGGTTGCAATATAATGGATTAAATGAAAATAGATGTTTTACACATCGCCAAATTAGCCAACCTCCCTTTAAGAAAAGAAGAAATAAAAAAATACGAAGAACAACTTTCCTCAATTTTAGAATATATTGAAAAACTTAAGAGGGCTAAAACCGATGACGTTTTGGAAACTAGCCAAGTGACGAATTTGGAGAATATTACGAAAAATGACGCTACTACACCTTCTTTATCACAAGACGAAGCCCTAGCTAATACTAAAAGTCAACGTAACGGACTATTTAAAGTCAAAGCAATTTTTGAATAATGAATTTAAACAGTTTAACAATAAAACAAGCAAGGCAAGGGTTAAGAGCTAAACAGTTTTCCTCACTTGAGCTGGTAGAAACTCATCTTACGGAAATTGAAAAAAGAAACAAAAGTTTGAATGCCTTTCTAACAGTTTGCAGTAATGAAGCCTTAGCCAAGGCGCGAAAAGCTGATGAATTAATTAAAGATGGACAAAACTTTCCGCTTCTGGGTATTCCGATTGCCGCTAAGGATATTTTTAGCACTAAAGGCCTAAAAACAACTGCAGCCTCAAAAGTATTAGAGGATTATATTCCGCAGTACAACGCAACAGTAATAGAAAGACTACAAAGTGCCGGAGCGATTATTGTCGGTAAGACTAATATGGACGCCTGGGCACACGGTTCAAGCGGTGAGAATTCCGATTTTGGTCCAGTAAAAAACCCGTGGAATGAACAATATGTTCCTGGAGGGTCAAGCAGCGGTTCTGCGGTTAGCGTTACCTCAGGAATGGCAATGGCAGCCACAGGAACAGACACAGGCGGCTCAATTAGGCTACCGGCCAGTTTTACTAATACGGTCGGACTTAAACCGACTTATGGACGCGTTAGTCGTTACGGAATCATTGCCATGGCTTCATCGCTTGACTCAATCGGTCACTTTACAAAAACTGTCGAGGACAGCGCTCTACTGCTTAGGATTACAGCTGGCAGAGACAAACTAGATGCAACAACACCTCCGGAAATCGTTCCCAACTATTTTAACTCACTTTCAAACGGCGTCAAGGGGTTGAAGATTGGTGTTCCTAAAGAATATGTTTTAGGTTTAGAATCGGAAATAAGTAACAATTTCAATGGCTCTCTGAAAATTCTTAAAAAATTAGGTGCAGAAATAATCGAAATTTCTTTGCCAAGCACTGAATATGGTATTGCCTGTTACTATATCATTCAACCAGCCGAAGTTTCATCTAATTTAGCCAGATATGACGGGATTAGATATGGCAATGACCGTTCGTTTTTTGGCGACGAAGCAAAAAGAAGAATTATGCTGGGGACTTTTACCTTGTCTGTCGGCTACTATGAGGCTTACTATAAAAAGGCAATGAAAATACGCACCTTAATTGTCAATGACTTTGAGAATGCTTTTACTAAGGTTGACGCCATCATTTCTCCGGTCTCCCCCACTAAACCCTGGAAAATAGGAGAAAAAGTCAACGACCCTCTAAAAATGTATTTATCCGACGCACTTACTGTTAATGCAAATTTAGCCGGAATCCCCGGGCTTTCTGTTCCTTCTGGGTTTATTCAAGGGCTACCGGTTGGTGTCCAATTTTTGGGCGCGAAATTTTCCGAAGCATTATTGTTTAGAATCGGTTATGCATTTGAACAAGAAACAAAGTTTTATCAAAAAGCACCATATGAATTATAGAGTCGTTATCGGTTTGGAAGCCCACGTCGAGCTAAAAACGCAATCCAAAATGTTTTGTAGCTGCTCGGCAGATTATTTTGGACAAGAACCCAATACTCACATCTGTCCGGTCTGTCTAGGACTACCTGGAGCGCTTCCGGTGCCAAATCAGCGGGCGATCGAGTGGTGCGTGCAAATCGGTCAGGCTTTAAATTGCCATATTCCACTGTTTGCTAAATTTGACCGCAAAAATTATTTTTACCCCGACTTGCCTAAAGGTTATCAGATTTCCCAATACGACCAACCGTTTTGTTTGGGTGGCACGATTTCAGTTAGTGGTAAAAAATTTGGAATTACCAGAGTTCATATGGAAGAAGATACGGGAAAGCTAACTCACGGAGGAGATGTAAGTCTTATTGACTTCAACCGTAGTGGTGTTCCACTGGTGGAGATTGTGACTGAGCCAGATTTTGATAACGCTAAAGATGTCAAAGCCTACTTACAAAAACTCCAGCAGATTGTCAGATATTTGGGTGTTTCCGACGCGGACATGGAAAAGGGCCAGATGCGGCTTGAACCTAATATTTCGGTTTCTTTAGACACGAAATCAAAAGAACTCCCGAGATACAAAGTCGAAGTTAAAAACATAAATTCTTTCGGTTTTGTCGAGAAGGCGGTTAATTTCGAAATTAAAAGACAACTCGAAATTTTACAAAGCGGCAAAACACCTGTTCAGGAGACCAGGGGTTGGGATGAAAATAAAAACGCAACCGTTTCACAAAGAGTAAAAGAAGAAGCAAATGATTACAGGTATTTTCCGGAGCCTGACATCCCGCCAATCAGATGGACACAGAAGCAAATTGATCAACTGAAATTATCATTACCCATACTTCCAGACGAAGCTGTTGAGAAAGCTATAGCGTTAAATATAAAAGTCGCTGATGCCGTTAGGGTTTCAGAGAGTGTTCAAGTTTTTAGTACATTCATGGGTGCTGCTCCAATTGCAGCTCAACACGGTATAACTGCCCAAGGTGTAGCAAATTTTATTATTAATAATAAAAAAATGGACGTATCTGGCACAACTCCAGCAGAGCTAGTGACAGAAATCGTTAATCTTAGTAAAAACGAAGATGTAAACAAAGATGAACTAAGAGCTATTGTGCAAAAAGTAATCAAAGATAACCCGAAAATTGCCGAGGATTATAAGAAGGGTAAAGATTCTGTAATTCAATTTGCCATCGGCCAGGTAATGTATGCTATCAAAAAGAAAATCGACGTTAATATTGTCAGAAAATTAATTTTGGAGGAACTAAAGTGAGCGAGGGAAAAGACGTAAATCTTGGAGCAATAAGAAAAAGATATCGTCCCATTAGAGAACGGACAGAGAAGCTTTTACAAGAGTCAGGAATTGAAAAAAACACTTCTAAATTTAAGCAAGCAAGAAGATTATTCTCTCGCGAGGCCTACATGTCTGGGATTGATGAGGTGACGAAATTACCCATAAGAAGCTTATTTGAAACAAGGCTACAAGAAGAAATTGACAGGTCAGAAAGAAGTAAAGCTCCATTAACGCTTTGCATAATTGACCTAAATGGTCTAAAAACTATAAATTTGAAAGGATTACCAGAAGGAGATAAAGCGTTGAGGAATGTGGGTGAAAAAGTAATAAAAAGTATTAGAAAAACTGACTACGCTGCGAGATACGGCGGGGATGAAATTGCAATTTTGTTCCCAGGAATAACAGAAGATGATATTTTTTCTTGGTGGAAAAGATTTACAGAAAAAATGCAAGGATCAAATCATACCGTAACTGCTAGCGCGATGCAGGTAAATAGGGGCAACATTGATGCAGCTAGAACGAGATTAACTGAAGTGCTTAAGGAAACAAAGGATAAAAATAATCACTCAACAAACGCCTTTGCAATGGCGACGTAATTATGGCGGAGTTTGTACACCTTCATAATCATAGTGAATTTTCTTTACTAGACGGTCTTTCAAAGATTAAAGACATGGTTAAACGTGCTAAAGACCTTGGGATGAATGCCATTGCGATTACCGACCACGGTAATATGTATGGAGTAATTTCATTTTATAAAACCTGCGTGGAAATGGGAATAAAACCAATTATCGGTGCTGAAATCTACGTTAGTAAAAGAACCAGGCACGATAAAGAGGCCGGTGTTGACTCAGATTCTAACCATTTGGTGCTTTTAGCGAAAAACCTTCAGGGCTACAAAAATTTAATGAAAATTATTTCAATAGCTAATTTGGAAGGATATTATTATAAACCGAGAACCGACATGCAACTGCTTAAAGAATACCACGATGGTTTAATTTGTCTGTCGGCTTGCTTGGGAGGTTTTGTTTCTGAACCGTTAATCAGTAATCAGCAGGAAACTGCGGAAAAACGGGCCAAAGAGCTAAATGAAATCTTTGGTCAGGGAAATTTCTATCTGGAATTACAGAAGCATGTGAATCTTCCTGACCAGGAAATTTTGAATGCTAAATTAATTGAAATGTCCAAAAAACTGGGGATTCCGCTGGTTGCCACTAATGATAATCATTATGTCCATAGCGGCGACGCGGATGCCCAAGAAGCGCTACTTTGTATCCAGACTCAAACAACAGTTGATACAAAAGGGCGAAAATTGTCAATGATATCTTCACCCGATTTCTACATTAAGTCTCCCGAGGAGATGACCGGATTATTTGTGCAAATACCGGAAGCAATTGAGAACACTGTTAAAGTAGCCGAAATATGTAACGTCGAAATTCCCTTGGGCAAGTGGATTATGCCGATTCTGGAGGTTCCCGAGGGCAAGACAGCGGCTGAATATATCAAAATTAAGGTTAACGAAGGTTTAAAGAAAAGATACAAGCAGGTCACTAAAGAAATTAACGATAGAGCAGACTATGAGCTGTCGATTATTTTGAAGAAAGGATATGAAACTTATATCCTTATCGTCGCAGACTTTGTAAATTGGGCTAAGTCACAAGGGATTACGGTCGGCCCTGGAAGAGGTTCCAATGCCGGCTCGATTGTTTCCTATGCTTTAAATATTTCCGATATTGACCCATTGTATTTTAAGTTGCCTTTTGAAAGGTTTTTAAATCCGATGCGACCTTCGCCTCCTGATATTGATTTGGATTTTGCCGATAACCGCCGCGACGAGGTCATTGAGTACGTTACTGAAAAGTACGGCCGTGATAAAGTCGCCCAGATTATTACTTTTGGAACTATGGAAGCCCGAGGTTCTGTTCGGGATATCGGTCGGGTTTTGGGTTACCCGTATGCAATCCCCGACCGTATCTCCAAAATGATTCCCCCCGGTTGGCAAGGCCAGGCTATGACCATTGACAAAGCGTTGGAACAAAGTCCGGAACTTAAAATCGCTTACAGTATCGAAGAAGACACCCGGAAGATTTTAGATTTAGCCAGAAAAGTAGAGGGAGTTGCCCGTCATGCTTCTGTTCACGCCGCCGGTGTGGTGATCGCGGATAGGGAAATTACCGAATATACACCGTTGCAAAGAGAAAGTAACGGCGAAAAAATTATCACCCAATACGACATGTATTCTATCGGCGCCGATTACGATGGGGTCGGGCTTTTAAAAATGGATTTTTTGGGATTGCGAAATTTGACGATTATTCAGGAAAGTCTACGATTTATTAAGGTCAACCAAAACAAAATAATTGATTTCTCAAACATTCCCTTTGAAGATACTAAGACCTACGAGTTATTGGCTTCCGGTGAGACAACTGGCATTTTTCAGCTTGAGTCAGCTGGGATGAGAAGATATATTAAAGAGCTTAAGCCAACCACAATTTTTGATTTGCAGGCGATGGTTGCGCTTTACCGACCTGGCCCAATGGCCAACATTCCCGAATTTATTAAAAGAAAAAATAATCCAAAATTAATTAAATACCCAGACCCAAGGCTGGAAGATGTACTAAAAGAGTCTTATGGGATTATTACCTTCCAGGATGATCTGCTGTTAACTGCTATTTCTGTTGCGGGTTACTCGTGGCTTGAGGCGGATAAACTAAGAAAAGCCGTTGGTAAAAAAATTTCCTCAGAAATGAAGAAGGAACATGACCATTTTGTTCAGGGCTGTGTTGACAATGGTATGCAAAAAGCTAAGGCTGAAGTTTTATGGACGCTTTTTGAACCGTTTGCTGGTTACGGTTTCGGAAAAGCTCATGCGGCCTGTTACGCAACGATTGCCTTCAGAACCGCCTATCTTAAAGCTCATTATCCAGTTGAATTTATGACTGCACTTTTAACCGCTGAGTCCAGGGGGACTACCGGACCGGTCAAGAATGAAAAAATTGCCCAAGCGGTTGCCGAATGTAAAAGGATTAACATTCAGGTGCTACCTCCTGATATCAACAAGTCTGACGAAGATTTTTCGATTGAAGACGCCAAAAAAATTCGTTTCGGACTGTCGGCAATTAAAAATGTCGGCGGTGCAGCAATTAACAATATACTAGAAAATAGGGCTAAGGGTGATTTTAAAAGTTTTGAAGATTTTTGTAGCAGAGTTGAACTTGGCACGATTAATAAAAAGACCATGGAAAGTTTAATAAAGGCTGGAGCGATGGATATTTTTGGCAAAAGGGCTCAGTTACTCATTGATTTCCCCGATATTGTCGATTCATCAACTAAAAAGAAAAAACAGGGAGAATTGGGACAAGCAAGTTTATTTGGAGACGAGGTTGAGCTTGAAGCATCCCCAAAATCATCTGTTAGAAATTTTGAAGATTTTTCTTCGGCCGAAAAACTGGCTTTTGAAAAAGAGTTTTTGGGTTTATATCTTACTGCTCATCCGCAACTCGATAACTTGCTGAAAATAAAAAGCTCGATTACTCACGAACTTGAACTTCTCGACGAGGAAAATGAACAAACTTTAGTAACGGTTGGGGGAATTGTAGAAGCTGTGAGACGAATTTTTACAAAGAAATCGGGAAAAGAAATGGCTTTTATTACCATTGCCAACGAAAACGGCATCACTTTGGAATGTGTTGTTTTCCCTAAAATTTTTGATATCTACAAAAGTTTGCTCATTAAGGAAAGCGTAATATTAATTAGTGGTAAGATTGATTTGAAAAACGAAAAACCCGTTGTAATCGTTGATAAAATTAGTGGATTTGGCGATTTTTCTTCTTGACTTGAACGTAATTTACCTTTAGAATAAATTCGATGGTTTCATTTGCGGCAGAACCTATTATTCGTTTGGGCGTTTTTAGCATTACCAACTCTCTATTAGATACCTTTTTAGTTGATATTTTGCTTATTTGTTTGCTTGTTGCTATCAATAAGAAACTTTCCTTAATCCCGGGGTTTTTGCAGAATATAGTTGAGATGGTTATTGAAACGTTTTACGAAATTACAGAATCTGTATCTGCAGAAAATGCTTCTAGAATATTTCCTTATCTAATGAGTTTTTTTCTATTTATTCTTTTAGCCAATTGGTCGGGACTTATCCCGGGCATTTCCGCCATCGGGTTAAAAGAAGGACGCACAATTGTGCCCTTTCTAAGGCCGGCCACCAGCGACCTTAATACCACACTTGGTCTAGCTTTAGTTTCACTGGTTGCCACTCATGTCATGAGTATCAGAGTAACCGGAATAAAAGACTATTTAAGTAGGTATATCTCATTAAATCCACTTAATCTTTATATCGGGATACTGGAATTAATCGGAGAAGTGGTTAAGGTTATTTCTCTTTCTTTCCGACTTTTCGGCAATATTTTTGCTGGAGAAGTTGTTTTGGGAACAGTCTCAGCAATTTTTGCACTCTTATTTCCCTTGCCGTTTTTAATGCTGGAGGTCATTATCGGACTGGTACAAGCATTAGTCTTTTCGATGTTGACAATGGCTTTTATGGCTGTTCTAACTACGCCCCATCATCATGAAGAAGTAAGGGAGGTGAGCAGAGAATGAATATAACGTTCGGTGTAACCGGAGGTTTAATTATTGCAATTGGAGGACAAATGGCGGCTTTGGCTATCGGTATAATCGGTGGTAAGGCTATGGAAGCCATCGGTAGAAATCCTGAAGCAACTGGTAAAATTTTACCGGCGATGCTTTTAGGAATGGCATTCGCTGAAGCAATCGCAATTTATTCTTTGATTTTAGCTTTCATAAAATAAGATTATGGAAATATTAAAGACTTTTGGGGTTGACCCGTTTTTGGTCGGCGCTCAAATTCTAAATTTTCTGATAATATTTTATTTGCTTAAGCGGTTTTTATATAAGCCTATTTTGGGAATGCTTAAAAAACGCGAGGATAAAATAAAAGAAGGAATCAAGCAGGCTGAAGAAGCGCGAATAACCTTGGAAAAAACGCTTGAGCAAGAAAAGAAAATCTTAACCAAAGCTCATTATGAAGCAAAAAAACTGATTGAAAGCGCTAGGGAACAAGCTAAAGCGGTAGGAAAAGAAATAGAAGACAACACTAAACAGCAGGCGGAAAAAATATTATTGGATGCCCGAGTCCAAATTGAACAAGACGCTAAACAGATGGAAGGAGAACTCGCAGAAAAAATTAGCCTATTAGCTAAAGAGATGCTAGAAAAATCCTTACAAGGCGTGTTTGGGGAGAAAGAACAGAAACAGATATTGGAGAAAGCAATTAAAAATATCGAGGGCGAGAGGAAGGGTTAACTATGACCGTAAAACAAATTAAAAAATTGGCAGTTGCAAGTTATCTGAACGGTATCCTTGACGCTAAAACAGTTAATCGAGTTGCTAAGATTTTAAATCGAGCACAACTTAAATGCTACGTTAATTTTTTAAAAAACTTGGAACAGAGCAAAGTGGTAAAAGTGATTGTCTCAAGCCTAGACGCAAAAAGTAAACTGGAGAAACAACTTAAAGCCAGATTTCCCAGTAAAAAAATTGAGTTTTCTGAAGATAAAACTTTAATTGCTGGTTTAGAACTAATCGACGGCGATGTTATTTATGATTTTAATCTTAAAAATACTTTCGAAAATTTGGTATCATATATAAATCACTAAAAATGAACAATTCAGAAGATATAATTAATCAGTTAGAGAAAAAACTCTCTGGTTTTAAAATTAATGGTGTATCGAAAAACATCGGTACGGTTGAAAAGAATACCGATGGAGTAATCGTTGTTTCGGGCTTATCAAAAGCGATGATGGCCGAATTGGTTGTTTTTGATAATGGCGCCCAAGGCGTTGTCCTCAATTTGGATGAAGATTACTGCTCGATTATCCTTTTGGATAAATCTACCGATATTAAAGAAGGCGATACAGTTAAAACCACTGGTATTCTCTTAAGCATTGAAGTTTCAGAAAGCTTAATCGGCAGAGTTGTCGGTACTTTAGGAGACCCACTTGACGGCAAACCAAAAATTAGAGGTGGAAAGCATATGCCGTTAGAAAGAATCGCTGCTGGAGTTATTCAGAGGGAGCCAGTAAACACACCGGTTAAGACTGGGATAAAAGGGATAGACACGATGATTCCAATCGGACGTGGCCAAAGAGAATTAATTATTGGTGATAGAGGAATTGGTAAAACTGCCATTGCTATCGACACAATTATCAATCAAAAACAGGCCTCTAAAGTCAAAGGAGCAAGACCAATGATTTGCGTTTACGTTGCGATTGGTCAGAAACAAAGCACAATTGCTCAAGTGGTGGAAAAACTAAGAGAGACAGGAGCAATGGATTATTCAATTGTAGTTGTTGCCTCTGCATCGGATCCGGCGGCGCTACAATATCTTGCACCATACGCCGGTGTCGCAATCGCAGAATATTTTATGGAGAAAGGCCAAGATGTTTTGGTTGTCTATGATGACTTAACCAAGCACGCCTGGGCTTATCGACAGATTTCCCTAGTCTTAAGAAGACCGGCCGGAAGGGAAGCATATCCCGGAGATATTTTTTATCTCCATTCAAGACTTTTAGAAAGGGCTGTTAAAATGAATAAAGCCAACGGGAATGGCTCAATTACCGCTTTACCAATTATCGAAACTCAAGCAAACGACATCTCCGCTTATATTCCGACCAACGTTATATCGATTACCGATGGGCAAATTTTCCTACAGCCGGATTTATTTTATGCGGGTATCAGGCCGGCCATCGATGCCGGAAATTCGGTTTCCAGAGTCGGTGGAGCTGCACAATCTAGCGCAATTCGGTCTGTAGCAGGCAAAATGAGACTTGAACTGGCACAATACAATAATTTGGCAGCTTTTGCCCAATTCGGTAGCGAGCTTGACGAAGCAACTACTAGACAGCTGGAGAGAGGGAAGAGAACCAACGAAATCCTAAAACAACCACAATACGCTCCCCTACCGGAACCCTTAGAATACTTAAGTGTTTGGTTGGTGACCAGCGGGACTTTGGATAATGTCGCGATTGAAAATATTTCAAGGTTTGAGAACGAATTTCATGATTATATGAGACGAAATGCACAAAAGTTGTTAGACGATTTGTCGACCGGACAGAAACCATCCGAGGAAACACTAAGGAAAATTGAAAAATCTGCGCAAGAATTTAAGAAAGGTTTTTCATAAATTATGGCGACATTACTGACTTTAAGGAGGAGAATAAAAACAACAACCAACGTTTCCAAAACAACGAAAGCGATGCAAATGATTGCTGCTTCAAAACTAAAAAAGGCTCAAGATACAGCCGAGTCGTCCAAACCCTACGTAGAAAAACTGGATTATTTATCCAAAGCCCTTGAGCAAAGAGTTGATAAGGAAAACTTAAGCCAATATATGATTGCTCACGATGACATTAATGCGAAGTTATTAATCGTTATTTCACCGGACAAGGGTCTTTGCGGAGGATTAGTCACTAGTTTAATTAGAGAGGTTTTGCATTACAGTAATACTGGAAAAACTTACTACGTTACTATTGGCAAAAAGGCGGAAAGGGCAGTCGCCTCGTTAAATAAAGAGATTGTGGCTTCTTTTTCTTTTGGCACTACCCTACCGCAATTCGAGACTGTTTTCCCCATCGCTAAACTTGTCGATGAGTATTTTTTGGGGAAAAGGGTTTCCGAGGTTAAAATTCTCTCAACCAAATTTAACAATGTTTTTTCTCAGGCACCGTCCTTAAATACGCTTCTCCCCGTAAAGCTTACGGAACAAGCGGAATTGGATAACGCGGTTACTCTTTTTGAACCAGACGTAAATACTTTACTACCAACCCTTTTGCAACATTATCTTGAAATGGTAATCTATCAAAGCTTGCTCGAGAGTTACGCTTCAGAACAGGCGGCAAGAATGATTGCGATGAAAAACGCGACCGACAACGCTTTGGATTTTATTTCCGAATTGAAACTGGAATATAATAAAACGAGGCAAGAAAAAATCACCAACGAACTCTTAGATATCGGAGGGGGTTCACAAATAAAATATGAGTAAAAATAAATTAGGGGTGGTTATTGGAGTCCAAGGACCGGTTGTTAACGTCCAGTTTGAAGAGCAAACACCATTAGTACACGAAGCATTGGAAATCGAACTTTCGGGTAAAGGAAAACTGGTCTTAGAAACAGCGCTGATTATCGGCGACAACGAAGTCAGGGCTTTAGCAATGGGCTCAACAGACGGTTTATCCAGGGGCATGGCTGTTCGAAGAACATTTAAGCCTGTCATGGTTCCAATTGGCTTGAAAACTTTGGGCCGACTTTTTAACGTCTTGGGGGAACCGATTGACGGTGAAAAATTTGACAGAACACAAAAGGGCGTGAACTTAGAACCAATCCATAAATTTCCGCCGCCTCTAATTGATCAAGAGACGAAGCCACAAATACTTGAGACCGGCATTAAAGTTATCGATTTAATGGCGCCATTTACTAGGGGTGGAAAGACTGCAGTTTTTGGCGGAGCCGGAGTCGGAAAAACCGTTATCGTTAAGGAATTAATCAGAAACATCGCCATGGAACATAAAGGTCATTCGGTCTTTGCCGGTGTCGGTGAAAGAACCAGAGAGGGAAATGAGTTATGGTTGGAGATGAAAGAAGCCAAAGTACTGGATAAAACGGTTATGGTTTTCGGACAAATGAACGAACCTCCTGCGAATAGGTTAAGGGTTGCTTTGACCGCTTTAACCATGGCTGAATATTTTAGGGATGTCAAACACGAGGATATACTACTCTTTATTGATAATATTTTCCGCTTCGCCCAAGCCGGCAGTGAAGTATCGGCGCTTTTAGGTAGAATGCCATCAGCTGTGGGCTACCAACCGACACTTGCTTCGGAAATGGGAGAAGTCCAAGAAAGGATTACTTCCACGAAGCACGGCTCAATCACCTCTGTCCAGGCAGTCTTTGTGCCGGCAGATGATTATACCGACCCGGCGCCGGTAAGCGTGTTTGCGCATTTAGATGCCACTGTCGCTTTGGAAAGATCGATTGCAGAACAAGGCATTTATCCGGCCGTAGACCCCTTGAATTCGACTTCCAGGATTCTAGACCCAAATATTGTCGGAAAAGACCACTACGAGGTCGCCAGAGGCGTACAAAAGGTGCTACAAAAGTATAAAGATCTCCAGGATATTATCGCTATTCTAGGTATTGATGAGCTTTCTGACGAAGATAAATTAACTGTTGCCAGGGCTCGAAAAATTCAAAAATTCTTAAGCCAACCGATGTTCGTCGCGGAAGTATTTACAGGTACACCCGGAAAATATGTGAAAACTGAAGATACGGTTAAAGGGTTTAAGGAAATACTGGAAGGGAAACACGATAAGCTTCCGGAACAGGCATTCTTTATGATGGGAACCATTGAGGATGCGGTTAAAAACGCAAAATAATGAAACTGGCTTTAGAAATAATTACCCCGCTAAAAGTCGTTCTTTCGGAGGAAGTTGATGAAATAACTATTCCAACCGTCGAAGGAGAAATCTCCATACTCCCCAATCATGTCAATTTGCTGACAAAAATTACTCAAGGGGAAATGGTAATTAGAAAAGGTTCGCACAGTGATTTATTTGCGATTACAGGGGGATTCCTCGAAGTCTTAAATGGCCATGTCAACGTTTTGGCGGACTATGCGATTCATGCCGACGATATAGAAATTGCCAAAGTCGAAGAAGCCAAAGAGCGCGCCCAAAAAGCAATGAAGGAAAAACTGACTGAAGAAGACTTTCGAGTGGCCAATGCCGAGCTAGCTAAATCATTATTACAACTTAAGGTAGCGCATAAACGTAGAATTAGAGTCTAAATCCTCTCAAATCTTGCTCTTTAGGGTATAATTACATAAAATAAGGTAGCGCCGAAGTAACTCAGTGGTAGAGTAGCTCTTTCGTAAAGAGCAAGTCGTGAGTTCAAATCTCACCTTCGGCTCCAAAGTATGAGAAGGTCAAGATTAAATAAAAATTTCGAGAAGAGAACAAAGCGAACGATGATTTTAAGCATTGTCGGTATTGCAATAATTCTGTTCTTATTATTTAGGTTCGGCATTGACTTTCTTGTAAACTTTAGCGTTTTCCTTTCTGGGTCTAAGAATCAAGCAACAACACAAAATTTAAATCAGATTAGTTATATTACGGCACCAACACTTAATCCCCTACCGCAAGCGACCAACAGTGCGGAGATAGTTATTTCCGGTCAAGCAACTAAAAATTATCAAATACTCCTTTATCTAAATGGCAGCAATGTCGACCAAACCACTGTGGATGAAAATGGTGCCTTTAGCTTTAGTGAGAATCTTGTCAGTGGAGATAACCAAATTAAAGCTAAGGCTGAATATGATAGTAAAGAAAGTGATTTTTCAGATACAATCGATGTTGTTTATAAGAATTCTTCCCCAACTCTTGATATTGTATCTCCGAACGATGGACAAACATTCAATAAAAACCAGGTAAACACTGGCAATACTATTACTGTTACAGGGAAAACTGATTCGGGCGTAAGCGTTACTGTCAATGGATTCTGGGCTGTTGTCGACGACAATAATAATTTTTCCTATACACTTCCTCTACAAAACGGCGATAACCAAATCAAAATAATCGCGGTTGACCAGGCGGGAAATAAAACAGAAAAAGATCTAAAGATTAACTATTCTCAGTAAGCGAACATAAAATCCAAACCCACTCCAGGATAAAAACATAAAACAAGCTGTTAACAAAGAGCCCGTCGAATATTAAGCCCGCTAGCCCTGAAAAAAGCGCCAATGAGTAAAAATTTTTCTTAAAGTTTCTTTTTGCCAGAGAAAATATCTTAAATAATAAGTATATAAAGGCGCAGAAACCAACTATGCCCGTCGTTGTTAGAACGAACAACAAACCATTGTCTGTCCCCGCTCCAGAATGCGTTACATCCCAATAGATATTAGTCATTCCAATCTTGTGCTGCGCAAATCGGTAAGCGTCGAACCCAACTCCTAGAACCGGACTCTCTTGAAATATTCGTACGCCGGTTTGCAGAGAGTTAATCCGTTCTCCGCTGGAAGTTATTCTTAAGAAATTTGTTCCTTCGGTGATAAAAGATTTTGGAAGGAAAAACACAATCGCAAGCAAAATAATGATAGTTGCCACTACTAGCTTTTTCTGTTTTTGGATAATTAAAAATATAATAGCTCCGACAATAAGCATCAATAGCGCGCTACGCGAATAAGTCAGATAAACAGCGACTAAATCTATAATTGAAATAACAAATATTGCTGAAGTTTTAAAGGATTCTTTCTTCTGCCAATGTTTTAAAGCGAAAGCAAAACAAAATAGAAAGAACAATGCAAAAAAGGCGCCGGCAAAGTTAGGATCCAAAAAGCTGGAGAACATCCTGTAAAGATGCTCATCCCATCCTAGATAGTAAAGATTGCGAAGGCTAGGATAAAAGAAAAACTGAATGTATCCAAGCAGCACCACGATAAATCCCGAAAATAGAAGAAGATAGGATATTTTATTCTTGAATTTTGAGTCGAACTCGTTAGCAATTATGTAAATTAATGCGTAAGCAGCCCATCTGATTAGGTAGAGAGAAGATATTAGCAAATTATTAATACCTAGGTTTGGTAAATTAAGCAATAACGAAATCAGGCCGATTGTTGCAAAAAAGAATATTGGTTTAAATAATTTACCTAGAACTAATTTCTGTTTGCGGAGAATATGATTGACAATCCAAACAAGAATTACAATTGACAGCAAGACGTCATTAAGAGAAATTGCAATACCGTTTGATAATTGAAGTCTACCAACTTCCGCAACCCAAAACAACAGAACAAAAATGATAAATACTATTTTTAGTAAACGCACATTTTCCCTCCTTTCGTATATAGCCTGACTTTAGTTAGGCTATTATAGTAAATTTGTTGCCAATCGGAAAATCTGTGAAGAAGAGCGCCGTTTTGTACGGCAATATAGTTAAATTTATCTCCTTTTTTAACCCAACTTGAATCAATAAATTTAAAGTCAACATAATAAAGCTTTCCAAAACCGTAAAGTAGCACGGTATCGTTTTTGGTTAAGTGCTCTCGAAAATAATTATCGGTATCATAGAAGTCACCAAACGAAAAATTTAGATATTTACTCAAAAACTGTGATTTCGTCTCTTTACCTAAGACAACCGGTACGAACTTGGCATTGGCAACAGCTCTGTAGCCAATTGAAACAATACTAAGCAAAATAACTACCGCTACCAGAAAATTCCTTAAATTACGCAGCTTAAGTTTCTCAATTACATAAGCCGCTAAGATTGAAAAAACCGGAAGATAAGGAAGGATAAACCTTCCTCCTCTTTGTTCTTGTGTTAAATACCAAATTAATAAATTAAAAAATGAGTAGATTGCAACATATTTAATTTTGACACTAAATTTTTTAAACCCGAAAACAATTAACGGCAGGACAATTAAGTAGATTGGAGAGATAGGATCATTAAGCCGTAAGAAAAAATTATACGCGTCAATCAGAATGTACTTGAAATTAGGCAAAACCAACGTTTTTCCAGAATCTACCAGCTGATTGGTAAAATACGGATAGAATGGATTTACCGTATTAATAAACGCAAAAACAAACCAAGGGAGCGGGACTAGAAGAGCTATTACGATTATCACTGAGGATTTTTTGACAAAATTTACCCAACTGTCTTTATTTTGATGTTTATCGTAGAGTAATATTGCTAAAAATACAGGAAGTGCGAATAAGGCAACCAGTTTGACAGTCACCACTAGACCAAACATTATACCCGTAAGTACTAACCGTTGGTTAGTTCTTTTTTCCAATAAAAGCAGTAATCCCCAAAATGCCATCAACGTAAAAAATGCCCACGATAAGTCAATATATGCAGTGATTGTTTCCCAACCAACAACCAAATTGGCGTAGAAAATTGCCGAAGCTAAAATTGAGAAATCCCTTGAAAGGAACTTTCTTGATAATTTATAAATAGCAACTAATATAAGGATTCCAAACGAAAAATGTATCAATTTAGCAAAAGTATCGTTTCCCAATATCATTGCCGCTGTGTATAACATTTCTGTTAACTTTGGCATATCCGAATAGAATAAATTCGAACCCGCTATATGGAAAATCGCATGATTTAATATATAAAGCTTCGGAAGCGTGAGATGATACCAAAGAGCGTCAAACGAAATTTCAGGACCCAATACGCCAACCAAATTAACAACGGTTTGAATCAAAATCGTCAATAGAATAAGGCTAAATAGCTTGTTGTCCTTAAGTTGTGTGATTAATTTATCTACAGACTGTAATTTAAATAAGTTTCTCAGCCTATTTTTAAAAAGGGCTGCCGCAATTAAGAAATATCCAAGTGTCGTAATCAAAACTGCCGGCATATAAAGTAAGTGGAGAATTCCAAGAAAGAAAATTAAGTAAGAATAAATACCGAGACAAATTGCTAAATCAAACATATTCCACCTCT